>JARBUP010000218.1 GCA_029239575.1 Bacillota bacterium | reverse complement strand
TCGCTTTTCATTTTCACTGTTTGTTATACTTTAACCCTTCTTTTTATATAACTAATTTTATTGTTATAAGCATTGGTTTATTATATCAGCTCGTTATTTACAAACCAAAGTTAAAGAATACCAAAAATATCATATATAGGTTAATTTATTTTTAAAATTATTAGTTTCTCTCAATTCTAACCTTGCTTCCGCCCATTCCTGCTTCAGCTGCTGTAACGATTAATTTCACAGGTACTCTGTTTTTAATTGTTTCAACATGACTTATTATGCCTATTGACAGTTTATCATTGTGGATTCTTTCAAGGGAATCCATAACAACTTCAAGTAAATTGTCATCAAGAGTTCCAAATCCTTCATCTAAGAAAAATAACTCTAATGGTGCAGTACCTTTTAACTGTATTTGAGCAGATAAAGCTAATGCCAGAGCTAATGATGCAACAAATGTTTCTCCACCTGATAATGTTGATGCGTCCCTTTGTGCACCGCCGTTTTTATAATCTCTTATAATAAACTTACCATTTTCATCTACTTCTAATCCATAATTCCCGTTTGTTATTTCTTTTAATTTTTTGCATGCTTCCATGGACACATATTTTAATTGATTTGCTGCAACAAATTCCACAAATTTTTTTCCTTTGAATAAGCTTTCTAAATCGCTTAACATACTAAGTTTATAATCAAGTTCTTCTTTTTTCTTTAAAAGATCATTTTTATTAATAAGTCTTTCTTCAACAATTTTAACTTCTGTTTCTAAATTAATATTGTTTTCTGTTAATTGCTTTAATTTTTCAGATATTTCATTTTTTATATTTTGTATTTCAAGCCATTTTTCTTCTGTTAGGCTTCTGTTGTTTATTTTATTATTAAGGTTGTCCATCATTATAGTTATTTTACTTAGTGATGATTTATAATCTTCTATTTGTAGTTTTAATTTATCTATTTCAGATTTAGTAATATATTTACTTTTAGCGTCATTTATATCATTAAAACCTTGTTCATCCAATGCATTTTGAAGTGCATTTTTATCTTGTAAAATTCTTTCATTTAAACTTATTAAGTTACCTTGCGAAGATATTTTTTTATCATTGCACTCATTAAATTGGTTTTCTATTTGTTTTTTGTTGCTTTCAGCTGCTATATATTGCTTTTCTATATTTTTAATTTCATTAATTATTTGTTCTTTAAAAGTTTCTAAATTGCTTTCTTCTTCTACTTTATTTTTTATACTTTCTTCTTTTTCTTTTATATTTTTATTTTTCTCTATTACTGCGGTGTTTTTAGAGCTTAGCTCTTCATTTATAGCTCCTATTGCTTTGTTTAGTTTTTCTTTAAAATCTTGAGCTTTAGTAAAATTTTCTCTAAGAATTTTTATTTCATTTTCTATTTTAATTCTTTCTTTTTCTTTTTTATAAATTTCTTCGCTTGTACTTTTGAAATCCTCTATTGATAAATCTTTCTTTAACTCTAATAATTTATTGTTTGTTATTTCAAATTCATCATTCTTTATTTTCAAATCATCATTAAACTTTTTTAGAAGTTCTCTATTATGAATTAATATTGTGTTTTGGTTGTTATATTTAATATTTAAATTATTTTTTTCTTCATTTAAAACTTTTATTTTATTTTCTAAATTAGTTTTTTCTGCATTGTAATTGCTTATATCTATTTTTAATTTATCAAATTCATTTTGAAGTTTTTCAACAGAATAAATTTTAAAATCTTCGCCTAATTCCTTTAATCTTTTTTCTTTATCTTCTTGATTTACTGTTTCTGTTTCAATATTTGCTTGAATTTTATTTATTTCTACAGTTAATTTCTTAAGTTTTTCTTCCTTGCCTTTTAAAACTTTTATTAATTCATCCAAATTACTTAAATCAATTATTTCAACTAATTCTTTGTGATGATCTTTAGAACCACATACTGGACATGATTCCCCTCCTTGCAATTCATTTCTAAGTGTATGAGCTATATTTTCTGTTTCTATTTTTTTTATATTGCTGTTTAATTCTTTAATTTCATTTTCTAATACAATCTTAGATTCACCCTTTACAACAAGAGAATTTTTGAGTATTTCTACATTTTTATTACTACTATTCAATGTAGTATTATATTCATTATATTTATTCCATTTATCCTTTACATTGGCTAAATTTTCTTGAAGATTTAATAATGCACTTTGATCTCCCGGGCATTCATCTATGAGTTTTTTTAATGCTTTTTCATCACCTAAAATTATATTATGTTTTTCACTAAGTTCTTTTGATAATATTTCTGTATTCTTTAAAGTTTCCTCAATATATGAAGTAGTTTTATTAATTTCCTTAGACAGGGTTTTTTTCTGCAATACAAGGTTTTCGTATGAACTTAACACAACTAATCCATCATTTACCTTTTTCTTGTATTCTTCATCTATTATTAGTGATTCAGATATTATTTCCCTGTTTTTTATTTCATCACTTATATTTTTAATATAAATATCATTATTTTTTATTTTACTATTTCCAACTAAGAAATTTTCTTCAAGCTTTTTAATTTCTTCTGATAAAATACTTTTTTCCTTTATTAACGCCTTTAAAACAATGCTTTCTTCTATTGCATCTATTACTTTCTGTTCCTTGACTTTTAGCTGTGGAACTTCATTTTCTTTTTTAAATTTAATTGTTTCAAATGCAGTTTCTGATTTTTCTTTTTCTTTTTTAATAATTTCTGCTTGTTCCGATAAATAATTAAGTTGTTTTTTAGCTAATTCAATTTGATTTAATGTACTATCATGACTATCAATATATGGTTTAACTTTTAAAGCACTTTCGCCAGATATTAATTTTCTTTGGCTTTCGTTTACTTCTTGTTCTTTTTCTAAAATCTGTATTCTTCTGATTTCCAGGGCTTTCATTTCATTTTGAAGGTCCCACAATTCTTTTCCTTTAATAAATTCATCTTCTGCAGTTTCAAGCTGTGTTTGGCAGTTTTTATATTGCTCTTTTATTTCTGTTAAAACATTTCTTTTTTCTATTAAAACTTCTTCACTTATATTTTCAAAACCTTTAAGCTCACCTTCGAGCAAATTGGACTTTTGTCTTTGTTCTTTGATTTTATTTGATAATTTTGATGACAAACCATCCCCGTATCTCTGTAAATTGAATAATCTTTCAAGCATGTTTCTTCTTTCTTTTCCCTCGAGTTTTAAAAATTCACTGAACTTCCCTTGAGGCAAAACAACAGTTCTTGTAAAATCTTCAAGTTTTAATCCGATGATTTCTTCGCACTTATCATTTACAGCCTTAACACCTTCTTCTAATATCTCTTCATTTCCATATGTTATATCTATGACTTTAACAGATTTTGTTTTTATACCGCCATTTTTGTTGTCCCTTTTAAATTCCCTGTCTATTCTGTAGCGTTTTATTTCTTTTTCAGACATTTGAAATTCATAGCTAACATTTAAAGAATCGCAATTTGTATTCATGAAATTAGAACTTTTTCTTGCTACTTCTCCATACAAAGCTAAAGTAATACCGTCCAATATGGTTGACTTTCCGCTACCAGTGGGTCCGAATATACCAAACAATCCTTTGTCAGTTAATCTTTCAAAATTTATTTCCTGACTGTCTATAAAACTGTTTAATCCTTTTATTTTAAGATTAATTGGCTTCATTATCTTCTTCCCCCTCTTGTAAAACAGATAAAAGTATATCCACCACTTCTTTTTGCGGCTCAACATTTCTTTCTTTCATATAAAAATCTTTAAAAATATCTTCAAATGATTTTTCTGAAAAACTACTCATATCAATTTCTACTAAATCCTCTCCAATAATTTTAGGAGTAATTTCAAGAATATCACTCTTAGTGTTTTTCATTAGTTTTATTTCATCTTCTCTAATATATCTATCAGTTGTAATTTCCAAGTAAACCCAGCAATGCATTTCTTTATTTTCTTCACATTTTTTAATGGCATGCTCAATGCTTTCACATTTCCATATCTCAATTGGCTTGTACACTTTAAATTCAAATTCTTCTATATTACATTCTTCACCAGCTTTTACATCAACAATAAAACATTTTTTCTTAAAACTAATTTCTTTCTTATTATAATGAATAGGTGATCCAGCATATCTTGCTTTTTTCTTAGTTCCTGGAACTATCTGTGGTTTATGAACATGACCTAACGCAACATATTGGGCATTATCAGGGAAACAACTTCCGTCAACTATAAAACTTCCGCCAAGTTGAACATTTCTTTCTGACCCTGCTTCTTCACTTCCCATTGCAAAAAGATGGGAAACAGCTATATTTATAGTATCATCTCTATATTTTTCTTTTAATGAATCAAATAACATTTTGATTCTGTCACCATATGACTTTAATCTTTCTTCTTCATCATCCATAGCTTCATATAAAACTTCATTCAATCTTTTTTCACTTGGATATGGAACAGACAGAATTACAGCTTTTTCACCATTCATTTCTATTTCTATAAATCCTTCTCCTGAATCTATGATTCTGTGATTGCCGTATTCTCCAACATCAACTACTGATTTAGGAGTGCCAAGCATAATAATTCCATGGTCCTTAGCTAATGGACCTGCAGCTATTAGTCTGTCTGGATTATCATGATTTCCTGCTATAACTAATGTTAATCTTTCACCATTACAAGATAATTTCTTTAAAGTATCATAAAACATTTTTTCTGCTCTTGCAGGTGGATTAGGACCATCGTAAACATCACCTGCAATTATTATTAAATCTATATTATTATTTTTAACTATATCTATAAAGTCATTAAGAAAAGCTTCCTGCTCATCCATACGACTATAGCCTTCTAAATTTTTACCCAAATGCCAGTCAGATGTATGTAAAATTCTCATATATGCTTCCTCCAAAATTAAATTTCTAATTTCTTCAATTGTTGTCTTTTAAAGCTTTTAACTAAATATTAATCTTAAATTTAGTTAATTCAATATAAAATTATACTTTAATATTTAGGAATAGTCAAAAAATTATATGTACAAATTTTTAAAGTGAGAATCTTTTTTATTATCACATATACAAAACCTTAATATTTACTTTTCTTTCAACTATTGCTAAT
>JARBUP010000217.1 GCA_029239575.1 Bacillota bacterium | reverse complement strand
GTTGGCTGAAGTTTTTAATTAATATGATAGGCTCCCTATATGGTACTTTAACAGTACAAAAAGGGAGTTATTTTTTTAAGGTTTTATTTTATAATATTTTTATATTAATTATATAAATTTTGGATAAAATAACCATACATACTTTTTACATAAAAAAATAACTTGATACTATTTTGTGCTTAATATATAATATTGATTGAGATAGAGTCTGTTAAAGGCTTTTTTCTAATGAAAAATATAACTTTAAATAGATAAAAAAACGGAGGAATAAATTTTAATGACTGTTAGATTAAGATTTGCACCAAGCCCTACTGGCTATTTACATATTGGAGGCCTTAGAACGGCATTATACTGTTATTTATATGCTAATAAAAATAATGGTAAATACATATTAAGAATTGAAGATACTGATCAAACTCGTTTTGTTGAAGGAGCGATGGAAAACTTAATTGATTCTTTATTGTGGGCTGGAATTAAACACGATGAAGGTGTTTTTGTTGAAGATAATAAAGTGGTTCAAAAAGGTGAATTTGGTCCATACATCCAATCTGAAAGACTTCCTATATATCAAAAATACATAAAAGAATTAATTGACAATGGTCATGCATACTATTGTTTTTGTTCAAAAGAAAGATTAGATAAAGTTAGAGAAGAACAAAAGGAACAAAATAAAACTCCTATGTATGATAAACACTGCGTTAATATGTCTAAAGAAGAAGTGCAGGCAAAAATAGCAGCTGGTGAACAATATGTTATAAGATTGAATATACCTGAAAATGTAGACATAACATTTAGCGATATAGTAAAAGGTGATATTACAATAAATTCATCAGAAGTTGATGATCAAGTTTTAATTAAATCAGATGGTTTCCCGACATATCATTTTGCTGTTGTTGTTGATGATAATTTAATGGGAATAACACATGTTGTAAGAGGGGAAGAATGGCTTACTTCTACTCCAAAACAAAAAATGATATAGCAAGCGTCAAGGTGATGTTGCAACATCTGATTTTAAAGATAAAGGATATTTACCTGAAGCTTTAATAAATTATTTAGCTTTAGTAGGTTGGAGCCCAAAAGATAATAAAGAAATTTTCTCCTTGGAAGAGCTAATTGAAGAATTTGATTTTGACAGAGTTTCTAAAACTGGCGGTATTTTTGATGTTGATAAATTAAATTGGGTTAATAACCATTATATTAAAGAATCTTCAGCTGAAAGAATTGCAAAACTTGCAGTACCAGCTATTATAGAATCAGGTTTAATGACTGAAAAAGAAACCGATGATAAATTCGAGTGGATTGTTTTAGTTACAGATGCATTAAAAGAAAGATTAAATTATGTAAATGAAATAGTAAATCATATGAGCATATTCTTTGGGGATACTGTGGAATTTGAAACAGAAGAAGCTTTAAGTATGGTTAAATTAGAACATGTTAAAGGACTTCTTGAATCATTTGTAGAAGAGCTTGAAGCAATAGATGAAATAACACCTGAATTTGCAGGGGGAATATTTAATGTTTTAAAGAAAAAAACAGGTGCAAAGGGTAAAAATTTATTCATGCCAGTAAGATGCGCAGTAACAGGACAACAGCATGGACCAGAAATGGATAAAATATTAGTAGCTCTTGGTAAAGAAACAACAATTAATAGATTAAAATTTGTAATAAATATGCTTTAATATGAAAGGCAGGTCATATGGAACTTTATAATACGCTATCAAGATCAATAGAAAATTTTAAACCCATAGATGAAAATTTAGTACGTATGTATACTTGCGGACCAACAGTATACAACTATGCTCACATAGGCAATTTAAGAATGTACATACATGAAGATATACTTGAAAAAACTTTGAGATATGTAGGATATAATGTTAAACGAGTAATGAACATAACGGATGTTGGACACCTTGAGTCTGATTCAGATGAAGGTGAAGACAAAATGTTAAAAGGTGCTAAACGTGAAAATAAAACTGTTTGGGAAATTGCACAGTATTATACGGATGCATTTTTTAAAGATATAGTAAAATTAAATATAAAAAAAGCAGATGTAATAGCTAAAGCGACAGACTATATAAATGAATATATAGAATTTATTAAAACTCTTGAACAAAAGGGTTTTACATATGTTGCAAATGGCAATGTTTATTTTGATATAACTAAAGTAGAGAATTATACAAAACTTTCGAAATTGGATTTAGATACTCTTCAAACAGCTTCAAGAGATGAAGTTACAGAAGATTTGCACAAGAAAAATCCACAGGATTTCGTATTATGGTTTACAAAATCTAAATTTGAAAATCAAGCAATGAAATGGGAGTCACCATGGGGTATAGGTTATCCAGGATGGCATATTGAATGTTCTGTAATAAGTTTAAAAAATCTTGGTGAACAAATGGATATTCACTGTGGTGGAGTTGACCACATTCCCGTTCATCACACAAATGAAATTGCCCAAACTGAAAGTTATACAGGTAAACAATGGGTAAAATATTGGTGGCATGGAGAATTTTTATTAGACAATGAAGGAAAAATGAGTAAATCAAGCGGTGAATTTTTAACATTATCATTACTTGAGAAAAAGGGATTCAATCCTTTATCGTATAGATATTTTATTTTAAATTCTCATTACAGAAAACAGCTTGCATTTACATTTGACTCATTAAAATCTGCTGAAAATGCATATTTTAAATTAAAAAGTCGTGTTAAAACAGTTGCAGATTTACAAAATGGTACAAAAGAAGAAATAACTGAAGCAGTAAACAAATATAAAAATGATTTTAAATCACATATAGAAAATGATTTAAACACTGCAAATGCAATAACAGTTTTATATGAATTATTAAAAGCTGATGATTTAAATTCTTCAGAAAAACTATATTTAGTTGAAGATTTTGAGAAAGTTTTATCCCTAAGTTTATTGAACTTTGAGGAAGAAAATAAAAATGATAGTGTTGATGATCAAGAAGTTAAATATATAGAAGAAATGATTCAAAAAAGAACAGAAGCAAAGAAAAATAAAAATTTTGCTTTAGCAGATTCCATAAGAAATGAACTTTTGGAAAAAGGAATTGTTTTAGAAGATACAAGGCAAGGTGTCAATTGGAAGATAATGAATTAATCAGAAAAATAGAAAATAAAGAAGATAAAGACAAAGATAAAATTATAATGTATTCGCCTGCACAGCTTGCCTATGCAGGCGATAGCGTATATGAACTTTTAGTTAGAAGCTATATTTTAAAAAAACATGATTTAAATGTTAATAAAATGCACAAATATGCTGTTAAATTTGTTAGGGCAAAAGCACAGGCTAATTTTGTGAAAGAGCTTTTACCTATTTTAAATGAAGAAGAAATAAGAATGATTAAAAGAGGAAGAAATGCTAAAGTAACATCCTCTCCTAAAAATGCAGATTTATTAGAATACAGATATGCAACTGGGTTTGAGACAATGTTTGGTTATTTATACCTTAATAATGAATTGGATAGACTTATGGAGCTTTTTAATAAAATAATTGATATTGCAAATAATATGGATAATATGGATAATAAATAATTCAAATGAAAAGGAAAATGTAAAATAAGATGAGAGTAATAGAAGGAAGAAACCCAGTAATTGAAGCATTAAAAAATGATGTTCAAATAGATAAAATATTAATAAGTAAAGAAACTGTTCAAGGTGGCATAACTGAAATTTTAAATTTGGCAAAAGAAAGACATATATTAGTTAAATATGTTGATAAAAAAGCTCTTGATAAAATAAGTGAAAACGGAAGACATCAGGGGATTATAGCTGAAGCTATGGAATATGAGTATAAAGAAATAGATGATGTCATAAAATATGCTTCAAGAAAAGGCGAAAAACCATTTGTAATAATTCTTGATGAAATAACAGATGTTCATAATTTAGGTGCTATTATTCGTTCTGCTGAATGTTTAGGTGCTCATGGTGTAATTATTCCGAAAAGACGAGCTGCTCAAGTAAATGGTATAGTTGCAAAATCATCTGCTGGAGCTGTTGAATATTTGCCAGTTGCAAGAGTTACAAATATCAATCAAACAATAAAAGAATTAAAAGCGCAAGGATTTTGGATTTATGGCGCTGACATGGCTGGAAAAAATGTTTACGAAGAAAAATTTGATGGTGCTGTTGGTTTAGTTATTGGAAGTGAAGGATCGGGTATTGCAAGATTAGTAAAAGAAAATTGTGATTCGCTAATAAAAATTCCTATGAAGGGCAATGTTAATTCTTTAAACGCATCATGTGCGGCTTCAATTATTATATACGAAGTTATGAAGCAAAGGGGCATATAAAAATGCCTCGCACAAAAAAAGAATATTTGTTCATAGATGGATACAACATTATAAACCAATGGTCCTATTATAAAGATATGTCAAGAAATATTGAAAATAGCAGAATTAAGCTTATAGAACTTTTAGTTGAATATCAAGCATACAGGGGTATTAAAGTTATTATTGTTTTTGATGCCCATTTAGTAAAAGGAAGTTTAGAAAAAAAAGAAAAAGTTGATGGAATAGAAATAGTTTACACAAAAGAGCATGAAACTGCAGATAGTTATATAGAAAAGCAGCTTGACAAAATAGGAAGATATGAAAGAGTTCAAGTTGCTACTTCAGACAATTCTATACAACAAATTGTATTAGCAAGGGGCGGAACAAGAATTTCTGCTCAGGAAATGATAATGGAATTAGAAAACACTAAAAAAAATATTAGGACAATAACTGATACACCTCGACAAAAAGGAACAAATATAGACCAAATAATTGATCCTGAAATTTTAATAAAATTACAAAAACTAATTAAAAATAGTTAACATCTTGACGAATTTTAAATAATGAAATATAATTTTATCAAAATAAGTTAGAGGGAAATCATGAATAATTCAATAGCTTTATTCAAAGGAAGCGTATGTTATGATGATACAGTTGAATATGAAAAACTTACAGATATTGAACTTATTCAAAAAATAAGATTGGGCGAAGAAAGAGCTGAAAAATATCTGTACGTTAAATATTCTTTTTTAGTTAGGAAAATGGTTAGTTCTTTTTATATTTTGGGTGCGGATTCAGACGATTTATTTCAGGAAGCAATGATTGGATTTGTAAATGCAGTTAAAAATTTTAATTATTATATTAATGATAATTTTAAGTATTTTGCAGAAGTATGTGTTAGAAGACAATTAATATCTGCTATAAGAAAAAATAAATCACATCGAACATTAAATATAATTTCTATGTATGATTTCAACTCTGAGTCAGAATACAGCGAAAGCATAATTGAAAAATTAGCTGAAAAGGAAGAAATAATTCCAGAAAACGTTTTAATTCATAAAGAACATATAAATGAATATAAAAAAATTACTGAAGAAGTATTAAGCCGTTTTGAAATAGAAGTATTAAATGAATACACAAAAGGTAAAACATATGAAGAAATTTCTTATGCCTTAAAGAAAGATACTAAATCAATTGATAATGCAGTACAAAGAATACGAAAAAAAATACATAAAACACAATTAAAATAATCTGAGTTGCAGTCAAAAGCACTTTTTTGTTTTTACTATTGACAACATTTTCAGTTAATAGTAAAATAATGTAGATATGCCTGCGTAGCTCAGTCGGCAGAGCACTTCATTGGTAATGAAGAGGTCGGCAGTTCGAATCTGCTCGTAGGCTCCAAATGCGGCAATCAAAGCCACATTGAATAATGTTCATTGGGTTTTGGATAGAAATTAAATTTAAAATATACATAAGTATAAAAAATATGGAGGAAACAAATGGCAAAGCAAAAATTTGAAAGAAATAAACCACATGTTAACGTTGGAACAATCGGACACGTAGACCACGGTAAAACTACATTAACAGCAGCAATAACAAAAACATTACATGACAGAAATGGTACTGGTGAAGCTGTAGATTTCGCTAATATCGATAAAGCACCAGAAGAGAGAGAAAGAGGAATCACAATTTCAACAGCACACGTTGAATATGAAACTGCAGCTAGACACTACGCTCACGTTGACTGCCCAGGCCACGCTGACTATGTA
>JARBUP010000216.1 GCA_029239575.1 Bacillota bacterium | reverse complement strand
AATTCGCCTTTAGTAATATAATCATAGGTATCATATATACATATTAAGGAAACATTTGTATTCTTTAATGCTTCACTTAAATTTATTTCCCAATTTAAAAAGGCTTCTTGCGAAGTGGTTTGAATAGCATAAGTAGGTTGTCCAATCCACCTTATACCTTTATATTTTTTAACTTCATCTTCCAAGCAAATGTTATTAATTTTTTCTTTTAATTCAATAAGTCCACCTATTGTATTACTTTCAATCAATTCCTTTACGGGTCTAAACTTAATATGTTGAACCGAAACATTATTAACTTTTAGGAATGCTAATAATTTACTATATAGATTTTCTTCCATAGAAATAATAATAAGTTCATTATTATTTATGCCTTGGTTTATATAAAAGTACATACTATTAAATAGATGTTGGTGTCCATAATAATAAAACGTTGAGTGTGTTCCAAATATATCTTTTAGATTAATTTTAAAAATATTATTTAAATTTTTATTACAGTATATACACTTATACACTAATGTATCTAAAGTCTGACTTAACTTAACTACTTCTTCATCAATCAATCTATGATTTTCTTCAAGTATTAAATTATTCAACATAATCCTGTATTTTTCCATTTCTTCTTTTAAACTACATGACCCACATAAAAAATTCATAATTCAACCTCAATATGTAATTTTTGTATAACGATTCTTATTATACCATATTTATTATTTATGTATATTATAATTTCAGGTTATATTTCTATACTATGGGTGCAGAGTAATTACTTTTTTATCTGTTTATAATTGATATTGTTAACTTTGTTTTTATGGTGCACTAACCCTTATTCCTAAAACCAATTAAAAAAATACCTAATTTTTTATATAAAATTTTTAGCTCCCTGTACTATGTTATCCACTAATAAAGTTCTTCAACACCTACCATTTTCTACCAATTACCCACACCCCTTCCCCCAACTCTTCATCCCGTCTTTTTTTCCCTTTTTTAGGCAAATAAAGTTCTTCAAGCAAAATACATTTTTTACCAGTCTTTTTCAGTCTTTTTTCAGACTTTTTATCAATTCTTCATCATTTTAGGTAAATAAAGTTCTTCAAGCAAATTCCAGGATATGGTAATACGGGTATAAGGAAAAGGAGTAGGATTTGGGTAAGGGATTAGATTTAAAGAGAGAGAAAAGAACAGGAAAATCAAGGGTTTTAGGGTTTAGAAGAGAGAGAGAAAGAGAGAGAAAAGGCATGAAGAAAAGCAGAAAAAAAACAGGAGAAAATGCATGGGGGATGCACTTTGCTCCTGGTCGTTGAAGAACTTTATTTACCTATTGAAGAACTTATTGAGACGGTTGAAGAACTTTATTTGATGAATACAAATTTGTGTTAAATTTTAAAATTCTCTTCTTCCTTCCATAGCTCTTAAAAGTGTAACTTCATCCGCATATTCTATATCTCCTCCAACAGGTATGCCGTGTGCAATCCTTGTTACTTTTATTCCCATTGGTCTTATTAATCTTGAAATATAAACTGCGGTTGCTTCGCCTTCTATAGTAGGGTTTGTGGCAAGTATTACTTCTATAACATCATCACTTAGCCTTGTTATTAGATTTCTTATATTTATGTCGTCAGGTCCTATACCATCAAGTGGTGAAATAGTTCCATAAAGAACATGATAAACACCTTTATATTCTTTTGTTCTTTCCATAGCAACAATATCCCTAACATCTTCCACAACACAGATAGTTGAAAAATCTCTTTTCGAATTTCCGCATATGTTGCAAATATCTGTTTCAGTTAAATTACCACAAGTTTTACAATGTTTAGTTAACTTTTTAGCATTTAATATTGCTTTAGCAAGTTCAACAACATCATTTCCTTTCATATCAAGGACATGAAAAGCTAATCTTTGTGCTGACTTTCTTCCTATGCCTGGAAGTTTTGCAAATTCTTCTATTAATCTTGTTACTGGTGGTGTAAACTGATCCATTAGAATAACCCTGGAATGTTTACTCCGCCTGTAACTTTCTTCATTTCACTTTCCATCATTTCATCTGCTTTTCTAAATGCTTCATTTATAGCAGCAACAATCATATCTTCAAGCATTTCAACATCATCTTTATCCAATACTTCTGGATCTATTTTTAATTCAACAACTTGTTTTTTACCAGTAACTTTAACATTTACTGCTCCACCACCAGCTGTTGCTTCAACTTCTTTTTGCTCAAGTTCACCTTGCATGCTTTCCATTTGTTGTTGCATTTTTTGAACCTGTTTTAACATGTTATTCATATTTCCGCCTCCTGGCATTCCCATACCCATTGGCATTTTTCTACCACCTTTAGCCATTTTAAATCCTCCTTATTAATCCTCTTTTAATTCGACTTTATCTTCACCGAATGTATTTTTTAAATCTTCATAAATATCTTCTATAGTTTGTTTTTGTACCACATTACTGTTATCTTTTTTTATTAAAAAATCCACTTCACATTCAGCATTTAAAAAAGTACTTAAAACTTCTTTAAACTTTAATTTATTTTTAGGCTGATTTGCAGCATTTATATGAAATGTAAATTTTGGATCAAATTCAAATAAAGCCTTTTTATTGTTAACTTCAACTATTTTGCATTCTCTCAAAATAGCTTGAAGTCCTGCATTTTCACTTCTGACTTTTTTTAAAATTTCCTGCCAGTTAGCTATTATTGCATTATATATTCCTTCATCATCAACATTATCAAAACTGATTTTGGGACTATATGATTTTGCATTATCTACAGATTTTTCATTATTATCTTGCCAATGAACTGTTGTCGTTTGTTGTTTAACAGCTTTGTGTTTTGATTTAGATGAATCATGTGTAATTACTGCAGTAGATATGCCATTTTTTATACTATTTTCAAGTAAATCAATTCTTTTTAATAAAGATTCCATATCAACAGTAAAATGTTGCATCATTTTAATAAGTCTTGTTTCAAGAAGTATCTTTGGGTTTAGTGCCCTTTTGCAATCAACCTGAGTGGACGAGAGTTCTTCTATATAATAAACTATTTTTTCAATAGATAATTTATCGCTCATTGCCCTAATTTCATCTATAGCTTCATCTGAAATATTTATTAAATTTTGTGCATTATTTGTAGTTTTAATTATCATTAAATTTCTAAAATAAATTATTAATTCATCTAAGAAAAATATGAGTTCTTTACCACTATTTAAAATATCATCTACTAAAACACATGTTTTTTCTATATTTTTCTCTATAATTGAATCTGCAACTTCCATAACTGTTTGATAATTTACAGTACCTAACAAATTTATTACAGTTTCATAATCTATTTTTTCCTGATTAAATGAAACACACCTGTCCAATATACTAAGCGCGTCCCTCATGGCACCTTCTGAATTTGAAGCAATTAATTTTAAAGCTTTTTCTTCATATTCCACTTTAATTTCATCGCATATCTTTTCCATATTTTCTACAATTACTGGTGATTTAATTCTTTTCAAATCAAATCTTTGACACCTTGATAAAATTGTAGCAGGTATTTTGTGAGATTCAGTTGTAGCAAGTATAAATAACAAATGCTGTGGTGGCTCTTCAAGTGTTTTTAATAAAGCATTAAAAGCACCTTTTGACAGCATATGAACTTCATCGATTATGTATACTTTATATTTACTTCTTACAGGAAGAAATTTAACTTTATCCCTTAACTCCCTTATATCTTCAACAGCATTGTTTGATGCAGCGTCCATTTCTATTACATCCATATTAGTTTCTTCAAGGTTGCTTTTGCAAATTTGACATTCATTGCACGGATTGCCATCATGATTATTGAGGCAGTTTACAGCTCTTGCAAATATTTTAGCTGTAGATGTTTTTCCAGTACCTCTTATTCCACTGAAAAGATAAGCATGGGCTATATTATCGGATAATATTTGATTTTTTAATGTTTTTGTCACATGCTCCTGGCCTAAAACATCATCAAATATTTTAGGTCTAAATTTTCTATATATAGCTTGATGCGACATTAGTTATTTCACCACCTGACAAATACTTTTATTACATATAGTATTATAAAAACTTTAATAATTATAGCATAAAAAAATAATTGACACAACGAATAAATCAATGTTAATCATCAATTATCAGAACCATTATTTTCAGGACAATTTTTTAATTCTTTTTTTGTTTTATATAAATTTAATAATAAATCACCCATTTCAGATACTAATACAGATGTAAATATAAACAAACATCCTACTGCCATTTTTAATGTTATTACTTCACCAATTAAAATTACAGCAAATGTTGTAGCAAAAACTGATTCTAATGATATTATAATTGCAGCATGAGTTGCTATGGTATATTTTTGTGCAAAGAGCTGTAATGTAAAGCATATAAATGTTGTAAATACTCCAAGGTACATCATACTACTAAATGATGAAGGAGGAATTGCAAAACCTACATCTTTTTTTACTAAAATTAATATCACACCTATTAAAGCAGCTGTTATCATTGATATAGTATTTATTAAAACGGGGTTATATTTCTTAGAATATACCTCTCCATAAACAATATGTCCTGCATAAAATATGCAACAACCAAATGTAATTAAATCACCTTTGTTTATATTAAATCCTGTTTTAAAATCTAATGTTAAAAACGCGAGCCCTATGAATGTTAAAAAAACTGCAATAAAGCTCATTGACGAAGGTTTTTTCTTGCTCACTAACCAATAAACAAATGGAACTAAAACAACATTTATACTCACTATAAATGAGTTTTTGCTTACTGTTGTATATTTAAGTCCTGTTGCAGAAAATATAATACCTGCTGCTAATAACGCACCTAAAAATACTCCTGCAAATAATTCCCCTTTTGTTGCATTTTTTAAATATTTCCCATAAAAAATCAAACTTAAGATGGATGCTATTGTAAATCTATAAAATATTAAATGAGATGAGTCCAAAACGTCAATTGTACCCTTTACTACTACATAACTACTACCCCAAAGCAATGCAACTATTAATAAAAGTAAATCTGCTTTTAAAGGTGTTATTTTCTTTTCCATTAAAATCTCCTTTTTTAAACTATATTCATTATATATTTCTATTTCATTTTTTTCAATATTTTACA
>JARBUP010000215.1 GCA_029239575.1 Bacillota bacterium | reverse complement strand
ATTGAATTTAAAAAGTTATTTAGAAAACCAGTTTGAGGATGCAACATGCTTTTAAATACAAGTCCAACAACCAAATAAGACATTACTTGAGGAGAGAAAATAACCATCCTATGAAAATTCTTAAATTTAATCATCTTTTGTGTTAGTAATAATGCTAACATAAGTCCAACTATCGTTTTCATTATAGTTGTTATTGTTGTGAAAACAACAGTATTCCATATATATAACCTATATTCTGGCTTCCCTTTAAATACTTCCATATAATTTTGCAAACCTATAAAATTAATTTTATCAGTAAAGTTATTCCAATCTGTAAATGAATAAAATATTCCAATAATTCCTGGTAAAAAGCAAAGCAGAAAAAATATAAGTAAAGCACCAGTAGTAAAATACCACGGATATATTTTATTTCTGTCCATTATAATCCCTCCATTTTATTGAGCTCCTACATTAAATAGCATTTATATTTTTATATATCCAAATTAATAAACACACACCTATTAATTGCAACTGATAATTAACCAGCTAAATAATTTTCCTTAAATTATTTAGTGGATAATAATTTAAGATGAAAAACCTAAAGGTTTTCTTTAAATATAACTTATAGAAATTCTCTTTAGGGTTTTCATCTTTTAATTAATTTTCTCTAACTATTTTATATTTGTTACCCTTAACCAATTTCATCTAATGTAGTACGATAATTTATCATCTTATTCCTTGTAATATAAAAACTATTATTTATTCCAATCTGGATCTTTTTGCAATTTAGCTTGTTCAGTTCTTCTATTCATTATAGTTTCCAATACTTGCTTTGGAGTTAATGAACCAGTATACATACCTTCTAAATCTTTTCCTACATCCATCCATTGACTATCAATATACTTAACCCCTGCTTGCACAACCATTCCCTTCTTTAATGAATCAATATATTTTTTATCTTCATCAGAATATTTTGATTTAATTTCTGGCCAGCAAAGTTCTGATAATCCTGGTTGTCCATCTAAACGTTTTTGTAAATTTTCAGGTTTTGCTAAAAATTCGAAGAATTTTAAAGCTTCCTTTACATGCTTTCCATTTTTATTAACAAAATATGCATTACTAGCAGGATTAACACCAATTGTTTGATTATCTGCCCATGGCATTGCAAATATTCCAAGCTTATTAACATCAAAATTTGGGAAATCTGCTTTCACTTCATTTCTCCATGCAGATTCAGCTATGAACATTGCAGTCTTTCCATTTGCCATTGACTCTTTTGCATTTTCAACTGAGTTACTTAAATAGTCTTTTCCATAAAAGCCTAAATCAGCAAATTCTTTAAGTTGAGAAATTACAGTTAATAATTCAGGTACAGAATCTAAATCAACTTCATTCTTGTTCAATTTATTATATAGATCTGGATGCTTTTCTTGATACATAGCTCCTGTTTCAAATAAAGGCAGTACTTGATGCCATCCATTTTGTGTACCTTCATAAATTGGAGTAACCCCTGAATCTTTTATCTTTTGACATACATTTTTAAATTCTTCATAATTTGTTGGTACCTTTAACCCTAACTTTTGGAATATTTCCTTATTATAAACATAGAAGTACATTTTCTTTCCTGGGAAAGTAATTCCATAAACTTTATCCTTATATGATATTGAAGGAAGTACATTTGGATCCATACGTTTTACCCATTCCTGATCTGTTACATCTTGAACGTATTTTTCTGGATTTACTCTTGTAACTAAATTTAAAGGATCTGCATCAGCGCAGAAAATATCTGGAGCTTCCCCTGAATCTAATTTTACTTTTAATAAATCACGCCATTGAGCATCTGGTGAAATTTGAAAGTCTATCTTTATTCCAGTTTCCTTTTCAAAATCCTTTGCTAAAGTCTGCACCACCCCAGATGTTGGTAATCCCGATTGATGAGAGCCAAAAGTTAATGTTACTGTATTTCCATTACTTGAGGTATCTTTGCTTGCATCTCCACTATTATTGCTGCTTCCACACCCTACAAATGTGCCTCCAATTAGTACAGTCATACATACTGTGCTAATTAACTTCATTAAACGTTTATTCATAAGTTATCCCTCCACAAATTATATTATCATTTCCCTTTGATAAGCTTTACATTAGCTATATTCTTATATTATCATTAAGCCTATAAATTAAACATAGATAAAAAAGAACTCCCTTTTGCACTTTTTTGAACATTATTATATAATACTTTTGAAAAGGGGGTTTGAGATGAAATATAAATTTTATTTTTCTCAAAAGATATATTTGTTTTTTGTTTATGGTCTTTTAGTAATAACAATGCTCTTTCTATTTTTTATTTGTTTATACTCTTTTTATAGTGATAATATTTATAAAAGTGCTAAGATAAAATCTGAAACTATCTGTGCATCTATTCACAAGTCAATATCAATAGAATTAAATAATATGTCAACGGTTTCTATGAATATAGTTTATTCTAATGCTATAAAAAAGAATTTTACTAGCTTTGCAAATACAAATAACTATCACAAAATAGACCTTGAAAACTTTTCAAAATCAAGAGAAAACGTTTTAGCTATTTATGATATTATTACTGCAATAATAGGTCCATTTCAATCTGCAACTCAAGTTAATCTCTATACACAAAATGGTACCTGTATTGGTTCTGGCTATTTTCAAGGAGTAGTTAATGTTGATTTTAAAAGTATTCCCTGGTATGAAGAAACTATAAATAAAAATGGCGAAAAAAATATAGTTATCACAGATAAGCTATTAAATTCTAATACAAAACTAGACAATAAAAATCTTCATAATTATCTCTCTCTGACTCGTGTATTTTTTAATAGCACAAATGAACCTGAAGGTATCGTTGAAGTTATACAAGATTGTAATACTGTGTTTTCTTTAATTCCAGAATTGAAAGAAAAAAATCCTTCAACCACCTTTTATGTATATAATGAAAAAGGTCAGTTAGTATATCCGTATTCAAGTACTCTAAATCCAGAAGACACTATAAACTATGTAGATACTATAGAAAAAAATAATTTAGCCCAATCTACTGGATACTTTGTAAATGTTGATACTAATAAGGATGTATTATTATCTTATGAGAAAATAAATTCTTATAATTGGACAGTAGTTACTGTTGAATCTAAAGATATTGTATTTAAATCACTACAGTCCTTTAAGGAGACTTTCATTGTTATAATAATTACCTCTATTATCTTTACATTATTTTTATGTTTTTTAATTTCAAGTCGATTGACTTATCCACTAAGTACATTGACAAAATCCACAAAAAAAGTAACTATAAATAGTGTACTAAATGAAAACGAAACCATTCTACCTCCAATAAACAGCAATATACTTGAAATTTCAGAATTATATCAATCCTTTTTAGACATGTATGATAAATTGAGAGATTCGTCCCATGAAATATTGTTGCTTAAATCAGAAGAAACGCGTGCTAACCTTCGAGCAACACAATCATTAGTTAATCCTCATTTTTTATACAACAGTTTAACTACTATAAGCATTATGGCAGAGGAAAAAATGAATGATGAAATTATTAATATCTGTTATGCGCTTTGCGATTACTTTAGATATATAACAACATACGATGAAACAGCAGTTCCTCTTAATTTAGAAGTATCATTTACTGAAAAATATATTGAATGTATGAAAATGAGATATGGAAATGATTTTATTTATGATTCGCAAATCAGTGAAGAAACAAAAGAAATTTTAATTCCTAAATTAATTGTTCAGCCAATTGTGGAAAATGTATTTAAACATGGTTTCACCTCATCACCTCCATGGCATTTAAAAATCACTACTACAACCAGTGATGATAAATGGCTTATATACATTGAAGATAATGGAGGTTGCTTAACTGATGAAAAAAAGGAAACACTCTTATCTACTTTTGATAATTTAGATAAAAATATAGAAATGAAATCATTAAAGATTGGTGGAATGGGACTTAAAAATGTTTATCTACGATTGCAGCTTTTATATAGCGACCAAGCTGTATTTTCAATTGATACTTCAAAAGAACATAAAACAATTTTTATAATTGGTGGTCCTATTCATTTAAATAAGGAGGATTTTTATGAACAATACACACACTTATAAAATTATCGTAGTCGAAGATGAGCCTCTTATAAGACAAAATATAATAAAAAAAATAAATTCTTTATCCATACCTTTTGAATTGGTTGGTGAAGCTGGTAATGGAGAAAGTGCTATTTCTCTTATTGAACAATTATATCCGTCCTTAGTTATCACTGATATAAAAATGCCACAGTGTGATGGCCTTGAATTAATTAAATATCTACATAAAAATCATCCACATATTAAATCTATAATATTAAGTGGATATAATGATTTTAAATATGCCCAAACTGCACTAAAATATGGTGTTAAAGATTTTTTATTAAAACCAATTAAACTTGATGAACTAAGCACAGCACTTCAAAATATCCTTGTTATGCTTGACTCAGAAAATAAAGAATTATCTTCATTTTCCATTGATCCAAATAACTTGAAACCTGAAAACTTAAGTCAACTTTTAGAAAATTATTTGCTAAAAAATTATGCTTCAATAATTTCTATTCATGATATCGCTGAAAAATTTGGATTTACAAATGAGTATTTGAGCAAGATATTTAAAAAATACACTGGTGTAACGCCTATAAAATATATCACTAAAATTCGAATTAATGAGGCTAAACAACTTTTAATTAATCAACCCGAACTAGAAATAAAGAAGGTAGGAGAATTGATCGGGTATAAAGACGCTTTTTATTTTAGTCGTGTATTTAAATCAAATGTAGGTGTATATCCTACCGATTACAGAATGCAATACAAAGATCACTAAAATGAGATAATATTTTTATATGAGATTATCATGCTATTCATGATAATCTCCTAATCTTTTATTATTAATTATATATTTATTCTCCAAAAGCTTGTGATAAATCATAGATTATATCATCAATATGTTCTGTTCCTATTGAAAGACGAATTGTATTTGGTTTTATTCCTGATTCTTTTAACTCAGTTTCATTCATTTGTGAATGAGTAGTGCTAGCTGGATGGATTACTAACGATTTAACATCAGCTACATTTGCAAGTAAAGAGAATATTTCTAACTTATCAATAAAGTCTTGTGCTTCCT
>JARBUP010000214.1 GCA_029239575.1 Bacillota bacterium | reverse complement strand
TTAAAATTGGAGCAAACAAAATGACATGGATTGAAATTACCGGAAGAGTTTTAGTATCGTATTTAGTATTGTTAATTATGGCAAGATTTATGGGAAAGGTACAACTTAGCCAACTAACATTTTTTAATTATGTTACCGGTATTACAATAGGTTCAATGGCCGCAACGTTGGCTATTGAAGATGGTTTAAAAATTTCACACGGTATTTATAGCTTAATATTGTGGGCATCCCTCACTGTTTTAATAGAATATATAACTTTAAAATCAAGCAAAGCAAGGAAATTAATTGATGGCATACCAAACATAATAATTAAACATGGGGAATTAATCGATTCAGAAATTAAAAAAACAAAAATAAATATGGATGAAATTAATATGCTTTTAAGAAAACAAAATGTCTTTAATATTCAAGAAGTTGATTATGCCATACTTGAAAATAACGGCGAATTGACTGTATTAAAAAAACCTGAGTATCAAAGTCCAAATAAAAATGATTTACACACAACTTTAACTGCAACTAAAAATTTACCTACTGTAATTATTACAAAAGGCAAAATCTATGATAAAAATTTAAAAGATTTAAACTTAAATTTAGATTGGCTAAATTCAGAAATTAAAAAGAAAGGATATAAAAATACGGAAGATATTTATTATGCTGAATTAGAAACGGACGGACAATTATTCATTTTGCCCGCCCAGATAAGAAATTAATATTCACATTAATTATTTTGTATTTTATCAGCTTTTTGAAAAATAATAAAACCTATAACAAACATTATACTTATTACTGCAACTCCTGTTTTTGAGCTTCCACTTATTTGAGTTGCAATACCCATGAGCATTGTACCTGTAAAAGAAGCTCCTTTTCCAAATATATCATAAAAACCAAAATATTCACTTGATTTTTCTTTTGGAATTATTTTAGCAAAATATGATCTTGATAAAGCTTGAATTGCTCCTTGAAATACTGCTACACAAACTGCTAAAAACCAAAATTCCCATGCCTTGTCAAGTTGAAGTGCAAATAAAGCTATTAAAAAATATCCTATTATAGCTACATTTATTAAATTTTTTGTTTTATATTTTGAAGAAAGTCTACCAAATATAATAGCAAAAGGAAATGCAATTACTTGCGTAAGCAACAAAGCTAATAATAAATTATTGTCACTTATTCCGACATCCTTTCCATATGATGTTGCCATTTCTATTATTGTATAAACTCCATCTATATAAAAGAAAAAAGCAAGCAAAAACACAAATATTTCTTTATGTTGTTTCATATCTTTCATAACATTTGAAAGTCTTTCAAATGCTTCTTTAACTGCATTTTTTTTAACATCTACATAATGAAGCTGTTTATAATTTTTCAAAAGTGGAATTGATATAAAAAACCACCATGCTGCATTTAATATAAATGCTATAGATGTTGCTGTAGCTGAGGTTATATTAAGTTTTTTAGCAAATAATATAAAAACTAAACTTATTGTAAATGGTATACAACTTCCTATATAACCCCATGCATAACCAAGGGATGATATAAAGTCCATTCTTTCATCCGTTGTTACATCTGAAAGCATAGAATCATAAAATATTAAGCTTCCAGATACCCCTACTTTAGCAATTATAAAAACTAATAAAAACAACAACCATGAAAGTGGAAGTGAAAGAGCTGTGCATCCAACTATTCCTATAATTAAAAACAATACAAACAATGGTTTTTTATAACCCTTTGTGTCTGCAAGTGTTCCTAAAATTGGGCCTATAATAGCAATAATCAAAGTTGATATTGAAATAGCATAACCCCAATATGCAGTTGAATTTGCTGCTGATATCCCACTATTTGTAGCTATATTTTTAAAATAAATCGGGATAATTGTAGAAATCAACATTATAAAAGCTGAATTGCCAACATCATATAAAACCCAATCTCTTTCTAATTTAGTTAATTTTATTTTATTCACAATGCCTCCGAGTGTCCTATCCAAAATTTCTGTTAAATCTATTATTGAGTTCTATATTTTCATTAAGATTTTGGTAATATTCATTAATTATTTCTGTAGTTGGAATGATTGCTGCTTCATATAAATTTATTAATTCTTTCGAATAATCAGCACTTTCATTGCTTGGTTCTAAACTCATCATAAGGTCAATCATATTTTCATGGTGGAATAATTTTAAAGTATTTGTAATTAAATTTCTTTTTAGTTTTCCTGGTGCTACTAACAAATTCAAATATATTTTCATAGATTTCAATGCGCTAAGAATTTCCTCGCTTGAAACTCCATCATAGAACATAGAAATACAATTTGCAAACTCAACCTTAGTTACAATGTGATTAGTTGGCTTAAAAGTCAGAGGTTGTAGATTGTTTTTAATCATTAAAAACCTGTCTAATTCTGCTTCTATTGTACTGTGAGATATGTTTTTTAATTCTATTTGTCTTACAAATGGATGGCAATAACTGTCAAGCATAAAATGGCTAATAAAACCCGCTATATATGAAAATGTTGCATCTTTATTTTGTGAATCATTAATTATTTTTTTTGCTCTTAGTAAAAATAAGTCAACTGTTTTGGAATGTAACTCATGGCCTATTTTATTAACATGGTTGGAACTTAATGGTTTAAAATAAAACAATATATCAGGTCCGTGAAGTCCAATATTAAATAATTCAATATTTTTATTTATTATATCTTTTACATTTCCATCTACATTTTTTAAAACTTTTTCACCAAAAGAGCTATGTGCATAAGTAGTTGGCATTTTCTCTCCTAATTATATAAATTATTTTCTTATTTTATTCATTATAACATAAACTACACTTATATTTAACATAATAATTGATAAAATTGTAGCTGCTATAATTACTGGGTATTCACCTGCAAAGCCATCAGATGAAATGTGTTTAATAAGAATTCCTGAATAAGCCCATATAATAACAAGTCCATATGCTATATCATTATTTTTAAGTATTATGATTGATGCAATTAAAATTCCTACAAATAAAACTATTACAGTTATAAATATAGATGTAATACTAAAAGCATTCCAACCTAAACTTACTATAAAAGCAGCAGCATTGGCTATTGTTGCAATTGTAATCCAACCTAAATAAACACTAAAAGGTATTTTTAATAGTGTTTTATGTTTTGCATTAATAGAAGCTGCATCGATAATAGTATAAATTGCAATTAAACAAAACAATAATACTAACATAAATATAAAAGAAAACCCTATTTGTAAAAAGTGCCAGAAGAAAATCCAAGCAGAGTTTGCTATACAAGATAATGTAAAATAAAATCCTATTTTTTCATATAAATCTATATAAGAATTTTTTTTATTGAAAAATAATTGGTAAACTACGTAAATAGCTAATAAAATGTAAATTAAACCCCAAATTGCAAATGTTATAGCATCTGGAGCAAAAAGGTTTTTGTATAAATCTGAAACTTCTCCTGTTGTATAACCATTTAAAGGAATTATATTTGCAATTGCATTAACAAAAATCATTATTAAAAAGGATATTGCTACAACAAATTTATTCATATATACCTCCATAAAAATATTATTTATACTATATATATACCTAATTTTTCATTTATAAAACAAAATTAAAAGAATATTAATTATCCAAAAGTTAATACTATTTTTGGAGGTGTTATAAATGAATGTTAATTTAACTCAAAAAGAAAAACAAATGCTTGAAGATCAAAAAACTCATGAACAAACTTGTATACAAAAATACAATAAGTATGCAAATGAAACAAGTTGCCAACAGTTAAAAGGAATTTTTCAAAATAATGGCAAAATTGAGCAAGAACACTTAAATACCATTAATCAGCTATTAAGTGGTCAAGTTCCTCAAATGAACCAACAAGGTGGAGGCCAACAACAAGGTCAACAAGGTGGTCAGCAACAAGGCCAACAACAACAATCAATGCAACAACAAAGGCATCAATTCTGGGAAAACCAACAAAACCAACAACAAATGTCAAGCAGTACAAAAAGTAATTCACAAAATTATAATCAACAAGATAAAGATCTTTGTACAGACATGCTAATGACAGAAAAATTTGTTTCAGGTGCATATGATACTGCAATTTTTGAATTTAAAGACCCTCAAGTAAGAAGTGTCTTAAATCATATTCAAAAAGAAGAACAACAGCACGGAGAAGCAATTTATAAGTATATGGAAAGTAAAGGTATGTACCAAGCTAAATAAATTAATAAAAATGTGCAGGAAAAAATTTCTGCACATTTTTTATTAAATAAAATATATGGATGAAGCAATCATAATTTGTCCAATAAAATATGGAATATCTCTTATGTTTTTTAAAATAGGTTTTTTTAATGCAAAATGATCAATACATAATAATGAGTCAGAAATTAAAAATAAAATTGCACCTAATGAAAACAATAGCTTAGACAAAATATAGTTAGAGCTTAAATAAATTACAAACACTGATTTAATTGTCATTAATACAAGTAAAAAAGTGTATACCAACAAAGGTATTTCAGCATTGCCTAAATTAATTTTCATTAAAATCTTTACTATATAAAAAACAACAACACAAATTATTAAAGTTATTATAAACTCCCATACAGTGTAATTTATTAAAAGCGTCATGGATAAAATATATAAAATATGCGTTAATGCAAACATGAATATTCCAAATATGAATTTAACCTCATTTTTATCAATAAAAAATAAAAAATAATCTCCAGCTAAAGAAAAAAGAAGACCTATGAAAATTAAAATCGAATAAAAGCTAAAACTCTGTATAAAAACACCTTTAAGCCCAACAAGACAAAATACAATTGAAAGTGTTAACTTGCGTTTCAATACATTTGATATTTTATATTTACGCCCTTCCTTAACATATTCAGGAATTAATACAATTATATAAAATAATGTTATTACTATTAAAACTATAAAGTTCATATAATCACTCCATCCATTAATAATATATATGACAATTATTCTTATATAATTTATATACCACAAAAATAAAATTTATAACAAAAAACTGTTTAAGCATTTACTTAAACAGTCAGACTATTGACATACACTAAAAGTGTCATTCTGAACGCAGTGAAGAATCTAATAATCATTAAAATAATAAGATCCTTCGCTATCACTCAGGATGACAAAATTAAAATATTACTTTGTCATCAAACTGACTGTTTAAGCATT
>JARBUP010000213.1 GCA_029239575.1 Bacillota bacterium | reverse complement strand
TAGTTGCAGCTCCTTTCGTTACAAACCTTGCACTTGGAACATCAGGTACACCATTGAATACAGCAACATTTGTTGGTGCGAGCCTTCTTGAAATTAAAGATGAAGAATTGGATAGTTACTATAATCGTGCCACAGTTATAGGTACAATTACAAACCTTGCAGTTATTGCCATTGGACTTATTTTCGGTGTGATTCGTTAAAAAGAAGAAGTAGTAAAGTCAAATATTCAGAGAATTCTGAAAGTAAGAATTTAATACTATAAAATTAAAAAACGTCAATTTCGTATCCGTACTGGATAGAAATCTGACGTTTTTAGTTAACTGGTTTTTCGTGGGACATAGTACTTTTGAGGCTTAGTATATATTATTATAATTCTCTAAATATTACTAAATAAATTTTTCATAGTTTTTAAAGTATGCAATAGCATATTTTTTGAAGGATTTAGCAGCTATTGTCATATAATTGTCGCTTTTCCAACCAAGATAGACAGTCCTTTTGAATTCGGGTTTTCTCATTTTTATAAATACCATATTGGGAAATGTTCTATGATAATCCTTAATTACTATTTCAGGGATTAAACCTACAGCAGCACCACTTGCAACTAGTTCTGGTTTTATTGAGGTATTATCTGTTACATATGCTGCTATAGGAACAAAGCCAGCATTAAGACAAAGACGATAAGTTATATCAGGCCCTTTATCTTTTAAAGGATAAAACACAAACTTTTCATTTTTTAGCTCAATTAAATCTAAATATTCTCTATTAGCTAAAGGATGGTTTTTATTCATAATTATTACGAAATTCTCTGTTAAAATAGGAATACTTTCTAAGTCAATGTTTAATATACCTTCATAATTATAAAAAACGAGATCATATTCAGAAAAATCAGATTTTGAATAAATAGTAGTGCTTATGTCAAAATGTACATGTGGATTTTGGATAACATATCCTGCGATGCAATTTGAAAGTAAACTAGTTGCTGAGAAAGCACCGATTTTTACTATCCCAATTGGTGTATCTGATAACTTTTTTATTTGATTTTTACCATCCTCTAATTCTTTAAGCGAATTACTTACTCTTTTTAAAAAAATTTTTCCTTGCTCATTTAAGTGAATTCGTTTTCCAATACGGTCAAACAGACAAACTCCTAGTTCACTTTCCAACATTCCTATAATTTTGCTTAAAGAAGGTTGTGTTACATTTAGGTGTTCAGCAGCTCGTGAAACATTTTCAAGTTCTGCAACCTTCATAAAGAATTGTAGATGTAATAACTCCATTTAATCATGTCTCCTTATATCATAATATATATATAAATATATTACATTATACATTGAAAGCTATAAAATTAGAAGTTATTATTTATTAAGCGTTATATTTAATTTATTTTAAAAAAACATTTATATAAAAAATTATATTTAATGGAGTTCATGATGGTATTTGTGCATCATTCCGCAGAGAATTTGGCATGATGTAGATTGCTTATTCTTTACTGATTGACATATTGATTGTGATGATAGCCAAAAGTCTTTTTATTTTTGTTTCAAATCAAATAATTATTACAATTAAAGAATTATATAATTTTTTCTTATATCATAATGCATATATCAATATATCACATTGTACATTGATTGTTTTAAAATTAAAAGCTAAAATTTATAAAGGTAGTATATACATTTACTTTAATCATTTCATCTTCGCTCATTTGAACTTGGTTGAGTTTATGTAATATCCTGAAAATAAAATATATTAAGGATTTATAATAAGGGGAGGAAAAAATGGAAAAATTTAATCGATTCGGGAATATGTTCCCACCAAAAGAAATGTTAGATAGGTCTTATTTATTAGCAGAGGAGCCATTTAAAATAAAAGGAAATCTTTATTCTATAGGTAATACATGGTGTTCTTCTCATTTAATTGATACAGGGGAAGGGCTTATAATATTAGATGTACCATGTATTGCTGAAATGCCATATTTAATTGATGCTATTTGGAGGATTGGCTTTGACCCAAAAGATATAAAGTATATTATAGTGTCCCATGCCCATGTAGATCATTATGGTTGTGTTAATGCATTAAAACAAATAAGCGGCGCTAAAACATTTATGGGTAAGATTGATGTTAAGGATATGAAAGAAAGTTTAGAACGTTTTGATGATATGAATAAAAGTCAACATGGCTTTAATGAAAGTTTTGTTACAGATGTAGAATTGGAAGATGGAGATATAGTTGAATTAGGAAATACAAAAATAAGATGTGTCTTAACTCCAGGCCATACAATAGGAACTATGTCACACTTTTGGGACTTAGAAGAGGATGGTAAAACATATCATGTTGGAATATATGGAGGGGCAGGATTCGGATCAGTTAGTACTGGAGCATTGAAAAGGATGAATTTGCCGTTATCTTTACAGGAAGAGTTTGGAAAATCAATTGATAAAGTTTGGAATGAAAATGTAGATATTATGCTTGGAAATCATCCATTTCATAATGACATATACGATAAACATGAAAGAATGATAGCTGGCGAACAAGATGCATTTGTTGATTCATCTGAATGGAAAAGGTTTTTAACTGAATTAAGGGATGGATACACAAGATTCCTTAAAATGAGCAAAGATGAAGTAGATAATATGTATAAACGCAGTGCGTTTTTAAATTACAGGAATATACATAATTTTGAAAACAACTAATAATTGAAATATTGCATTAGTATCAAAACTGAGTAAGATTGTTGAGACAATCATAGCGATAAAGCATGAGTTATTTGTGTAAAGTTATTTCACAAGGTTATTGAAAAAGTAGCCCTTTAGCATTAACTAAAGAAGATTATCCTACGGCTTTATTCCAACATGGATCGGCTAATCTGATTCTAACTGTAAAAGCAGCGGGTTAGATGATGAGGAACGAATTATTTTAGAAGTGTTTGAAGGTGCTACTCACGGTGATAATGATGAAATACATGTGATAAAAAATAAAAAACAGGAGGTTTTATTATTGAAAAAAACAGGTTTTAGCTTTATAACACAAAGTTTAAACTAAATAGTGTTTTAATAAGAACATTTTTGATATTAGATATACTTTGTGTAATAATGATGTTTATTTTCTACTAATTTATTATAGATATAGTAAAACAAACTTAAGATGAAAACGTATGCCGTAAATGTTATCAACAAAAATGAATACTGCCAACATTATATTTGATGATATAAGCAAGATTATACTGTAGTTACAGCAGATAAAACTTTTGCTAACAATTTGCTGAAGTTCAAAATATGACTTATTCATAGAATTATTTAGAAGTTATTGAAATAAAAATGAAAGGATGTGAGAAGTAATAATGTATAGGTATATCTTAAAAAGATTTGCAATGATGATTCCAGTACTTATTGGTATTACACTTATAGTATTTCTGATGTTGCATTTTACACCTGGTGACCCTGCCAAAAGCATGTTAGGCGATGGTGCAACAGCTGAAGAAATTCAAGCTAAAAGAATTGAATTAGGTTTGGATAAGCCGCTTGTTGTACAGTATGGAAAATACATGTATAATTTAGTATTTCATTTAGATTTAGGCGAATCTTATGTAAGTAGAAGACCTGTTTTAAAAGAAATATTAAACCGTTTTCCAACTACAATGTTATTAACGCTTTGTGGTATTATCGTTACAATAGTTATTGGTGTTCCAACGGGAATAGTATCTGCAGTAAAGCAGAATTCTTCATGGGATAAGGCGGCAACTTTTATAGGACTCTTTGGTGTATCTATGCCAGCATTTTGGATAGGACTTTTGATGGCACAGTTATTTGCATTAAAATTAAGATGGCTGCCTGCCACAGGGTTTTATGGCCCTAAATATTGGATACTTCCAGCAATTACAGTAGGTATCAATACTTCAGCTCTTGTTATGAGAATGACACGTTCTACTATGTTAGAAGTAATTAGGCAAGATTATATAAGAACAGCTAAAGCAAAAGGTGTTCATGAAAAAAATATTATTTTTAAACACGCTTTAAAAAATTGTTTGATTCCTTTAATTACGATAATAGGTCTTCAAGTTGGAGCACAACTTGGTGGGGCAATGGTTACTGAGACTATTTTTTCTATACCTGGACTTGGGAAATTTTTAGTTGATTCTATTGGTAGCCGTGACTATCCGGTTATTCAGGGTGGAGTATTATTTATTGCAGTAGTGTTTAGTATTGTTAATTTAATAGTAGATATACTTTATTCTTATGCAGACCCACGAATTAGATCACAGTATAGTAGTGATAACAGGAAAAAAAGAATGAAAAATGTGATAGCAGAAGAAACCAGGTTATCGGAAGAAGGGAAGGAGGCGTAAAGATGAGTGAAACTGTTGCGGTTTTAAAAAAATCTAAATCTAAAAAAAATAGTCAAATTGCAATGGCATGGAGACGATTTAGAAGAAACAAATTAGCAATGGCGGGGTTGTTAATAATTATAGTGATATTTATAATTGCAGTGTTTGCTAAATTTGTAGCTCCTTATCCATTTGAAGAACAACATCTAAAAGATAGCTTAAAGGGACCTTCACTTAAATATCTATTTGGAACTGATCAATATGGAAGAGATATATTAAGCAGGGTAATATATGGTTCTAGAGTATCCTTGATGGTTGGCATCTTTTCAGTAACTTTAGCTGCAACCTTAGGCTGCATTATTGGGGCTATAGCGGGATATTTTGGAGGAGCTATCGATAATATATTAATGAGAATTATCGATATTATTTTATCAATACCGGCAATGCTTTTAGCTATTTCGATTTCTGCCATGTTAGGACCAGGACTGTTTAATGCTATGATTTCAATTTCTGTAACTGGGGTGGGATCATTTGCCAGAATAACAAGGTCATCTGTTTTATCTGAACGTGATCAGGAATATATAGAAGCAGTAAGATCAGTAAGTTGCGGAAATTTACGTATTATTTTTAGGCATATTTTCCCAAATATTTTAGCGCCAATTATTGTTCAATTTTCATTAAATGTAGCTTCTTCAATATTGGCAGCAGCAGGCTTAAGCTTTATAGGACTTGGTATTCAACCGCCTATTCCAGAATGGGGTGCCATGTTATCAGCTGGACGATCATTTATTCGATACAATTGGTGGCTTACAGTTTTTCCTGGAATTGCAATAATGTTAACTGTATATGGGTTTAATCTTATTGGTGACGGCTTGCGTGATGCA
>JARBUP010000212.1 GCA_029239575.1 Bacillota bacterium | reverse complement strand
CTGTTTTTATAGAATCTTTAAAAAATACGATTAAATGGGTTATCCTATATGTACCTGTCTCAATATTAGCTTCTTTGATTGTGGCTTTAGCTATGGATATGCCGCTTAGAGGCATTGGGTTTTTCAGAACAATGTTCTATCTTCCAGTTATGACACCAATGGTTGTATGTGCTTTATTATTTGTTTGGATTTATAACACTGAATTCGGCGTTTTAAACTATGTTTTATCATTTTTTAATATTTCTCCTATTGGGTGGATTTCCGATAAAAGAATTTCTCTTATTTCCGTTGCATTAATGTCAGTATGGAAACATTCAGGATACAATATGCTTATTTTACTTTCCGCTTTGCAAGGCATTCCTGATAGCTTATATGAGGCCGCTGCTTTAGATGGAATCACTCCTTGGAGAAAACTTATAAATATCAAATTACCTCTTATAATGCCATCAATGTACTTTGTAGTTCTAACAAGCGTAATTGATGCATTTCAAGTTTTTACGGAAGTATTCATAATGACAAAAGGTGGACCAGGTTATTCTACCCACACTGTATCCTATTATCTTTTCGCAAATGCATTCGAATATGGTAAAATGGGATATGCATGTGCAATGGCAGTTGTTATGTTCATTATTATATTAACAGTTACTTTAATTCAAGATAAAGTTATGAACAAAAATGTTCAATACGATTCTTAATAAGGAGGAATACAATTATGAAACAATCTAGAAAATCAATAATATTATCTTATGCAATATTAGGTTTTGCAACTTTAATTGTTCTTCTTCCTTTCTTTTGGATGCTGGTATCTTCATTCAAAAGCCAGAGAGAATTATTTGCTTATCCTCCTACGTTTTTCCCTTCTGTTTGGAAATGGGAAAACTATAAGCAAGTACTTAGCGCAGGTAGCATATCATTCTTTGAGATGTTTTTGAACTCTATGAAAGTAACAATACCTGTAGTTGTTCTTAATATAACATTTTCATCATTAGCGGCTTACGCATTTGCAAGAATCAATTTTCCTTTTAAAAAGCTTATTTTTATGATGTTCATTTCATCCATGATGATACCGGCAGCAGTTGTAATGATTCCAAGATTTTTACTTTTTACAAATTTAAAATTGGTTGATACATTTTTGCCACTTATATTACCCTATGCATTTGGGACCGCCTTTTCAATATTCCTATTAAGACAGTTTTTTATGACTATTCCTGTAGACTTAGAAGAAGCTGCCGTTATTGATGGATGTGGAAAATTTAGAATTTGGGCAACAATTATTGTACCTTTATCAAAACCAATAATTGCAACATTAAGTGTTTTCCTATTCCAAAGTACATATAATGACTTTATGGGTCCACTTATTTATCTTAATTCTGACACAAAATTTACGATACAATTAGGTCTTGCCAGCTTTAGAAATTCATTCGCTACAAGATATGACCTTATAATGGCAGGTTCTATGTTAGCTTTAATTCCAGTCTTAATAATATATATAGTTTGTCAAAAGTATATTGTTAAAGGTATTGTTATGTCTGGCTTAAAAGGATAAGACAAAATTCAAAGATAATATTTATGGGAGGTTATAATGGCTAGTATTTTATTGAAGAATATTTATAAAATTTATCCAGGTGATGTAACAGCTGTTACGGATTTTAACATGGAAATAGACGATAAAGAATTTATAATTCTTGTTGGTCCCTCTGGTTGTGGTAAATCTACAACACTGAGGATGATTGCTGGATTAGAGGAAATCTCAAAAGGTGAAATTTATATCGGTGACAATCTTATTAACGATGTTGCACCTAAAGACAGGGACATTGCAATGGTTTTTCAAAACTATGCTTTATATCCACATATGACAGTTTATAAAAATATGGCTTTTGGTTTGGAGCTAAGAAAAGTGCCAAAAGATGAAATTCGCAAACGTGTCACAGAAGCAGCTAAAATTTTAGATATTGAACATCTTCTTGAGAGAAAACCTAAAGCTCTTTCAGGAGGCCAAAGACAACGTGTCGCTTTAGGACGAGCTATGGTTAGAAATCCACAAGTTTTCCTTCTAGACGAACCACTTTCAAACCTTGATGCCAAATTACGTACAGCCATGAGATCAGAAATTATTAAATTACATAAAAAACTCGAAACAACATTCGTTTATGTAACTCATGACCAGATAGAAGCCATGACAATGGGAGATAGAATTGTTGTTATGAAAGATGGATTTATACAACAGGTTGATACACCTCAAAATCTTTACAACTATCCTTGTAACTTATTTGTTGCTGGATTTATAGGTGCACCACAAATGAATTTTCTTGATGCAAGAGTAAAAGTAGCAGATGAAAATATTATTGTTGATTTTAATGGAAATTTCCAGTTTGTTTTAACAGGTGAAAAAGCTAACAACTTAAAATCATATGTTGGAAAAGATATTGTTGTTGGTATTCGTCCTGAAGATTTAAAAGTTAAATACACTGAAGAATTAAATAATTATAAAACAAAAGCTTGTGTAGACATCACGGAACTTATGGGTAGTGAAATATATATTTATTTTGATTGTTATGGACAAAAACTTATATGTAAAACAAACGCTGATACCATTGTTAAACCCGATATCGAAATCGAAATTGCTTTTGATATAAACAAGATTCATTTCTTCGAAAAAGAAACAGAATCTGCTATTTATCATTAATAATTACAATAATCAAGCCATCCTGCAAAAGGATGGCTTGATTTAACTTTATTTTATCATAATTGTTTCATTAACAATTACCGAAGCTTTTTTGCTTTTCTTTATTCTATCTACGGATGCGTATATAATAAACGTTCCAATTATGCAAGTAATAGTGCTTATGAACAGCAACAAATGAGGACCACTTACATCCAGTATTGCACCTCCTGCTAAACTTGCGAATATATTGCTCAATGTGATCATACCAGTTATAAGTGCCTGCCCTTTTACTGCCTCGCCCTTATCCATGACTTCATCTACCAAATAAACAGCTGAAGCCATAAATATGGGATATGAAAAAAACTGAAATAAAAACCCAATATATATTAAAGACATTGAATTCGCCATAAATACAAGAAGAATTTTAGCAGTAAATGCAACTGATGCAATTTTCAACATTAACTGGCAAGAAAATATTTTTCTGAGTTTACTGAAAAATATAAAACAAGGCAATTCAAGAATAGCCATAAAGAAAAACAAATTTCCCATCTGGTTGCTGTTTCCACCCACATCCATGATAATCTGCATTAAATAATAATTTATTACAGAATTTTCAAAGAAAACCCACATTACACCAAAGGAAAAGATTATAAATGGCGCATTATTTTTTATGAAATCTTTAGTATTTATACGCACTATGTCATCATTCAAAGATTTATTCACTAAAACAGAATTTTCAGATATGGACTTTAAATATGTTTTCTTTGTAATCGAAAGAATACCTAAAAACGATATGAGAACTAAAACTCCTGCTATGGGTATGTATTTGACTCCGTAAAATTGAACAAGATAACCAAGCAATGCACAAATTACCGCATAAAATACAGAACCTGCGCTTCTTGTAATGCCATAATTAATTTCACAGCCACTTTGGCTTATGTAAAAAGCCATAGAATTAATAATCGGTTGCAGAGCTATAAGACATGCCCCAATGAAAATAAATATAACAGAAAGAACTATTGATTTACCCGTAAATAAAAACAATGTTAAAGTTGCAACCAAAAGAATAACTGTTATTATTTCTGTTATTCCAATGGGAGATATTTTTTGCGACCTGTCAGCAATATCAGCCAGAATCATTTGCACTACAACAGCTAAAATACTGGACATAGCCAGAATAATTCCTATTTCAGAATTCATATAATCTTTACTCAATAGAAATATTGAAGCAAAACTCGTTATTACACCAAAGTACATCCAATAAATAGCATTTATTGCCCCATATTCGAAGTTAAGAAGCTTTTTCATTATTAATTCTCCAATTTTATAGTCCTAATTTTTTATTTAAATTTATCATTTTTAGGATTCCGTTCAAACATATCTACTTTTTGTTCATAATTTTAATTATATAATAAAAGCCTATAAACTTCAATAATTAAACATTGTAATAAATGCTATTCTGAACAAAGTTTCAAAATTCATCTATACTTAATAATAAATAAAATAACAGCAAAATAAAAATTTTTGCTGTTATTTATTTAGGATATAAAAACTCCACTAATAATTTCATGCTTTTAAAAAAAGTTAATTATTTGACTATATCATAGGGCCAAGAATTTATTCCTCCAAAATCCATTACATTTTTATAACCCATATCCAATAAAGTTTTTGATGCAGTAGCACTTCTGTTCCCGCTTCTACAATACACAAGTATTTTAGTTTCCTTGTCAGGAATAATATTTTTAACCTTATCAGGAATTTCAGTAACAGGTAACAAAACAGAATCCTTTATGTGACCTACATTATATTCTTCCCCAGTTCTAACATCTAAAATAACCACATCTTCTTCTTCAATAATCTTTTTTGCTTCTTCAGCGCTTATTTTTTTGTATTCAGATTTTTCGATATTTTCACCTTTTTCCAAATTCAAATCATTATTTACGTTGCTGCATCCTGCAAAAACAATTACCATTACAAAAATTATAAAAATTATCCTTTTCATTACATTTACACCTCATAATTATCTATGGTTTATTTCAATTTTGCTTTTACATTTTGGGCATTTTGCAATTATATTGGCTTTATTGATTGGAACGCGAACTTTTGTATGACAAACCTGACATTCAACAACTCGATGATCTACGAGTTTTAGAATCTTTTCCTTATCCAAACCAACTACTATATCTTCTCCTATAAAAAATGCAGGTACGCCGCTTATATTTTTCCTTGCCATCTCAGAGCGAGCTTCATGATCATAATTAATATCTTTTTCAATATAATGTATTCTGTTTTGCAAAAGAAACTCTTTCGCTATTTTGCAGTATGGTCAAGTTTTAGTTGTAAAAACAATCACGCTTTTCATATTTTACCACCCTTTTTTAATAATTTCCAATATTATATGTTCCTCAACTTATTAAAATTACTTGTTATATATATACCCATATTTGACTCCCTTAAAAAAAAATTTTAAAAGCTATTTCGATTACTAATTAGATTACTTGTAACATCCTTTTTAAATATGAATAGAATATTAGATATGAAAAAGATATTAAAAGTATAAATGAAGGGAGTGATTTTTTGGCTATTAGAATTTTCATAGATCAAGGACATAATCCAACAGGATATCATAACACAGGTGCTAGAGCAAATGGTCTAATAGAAGAAAATGTCACATATCAAGTTGGTATTTATCTGGCTAATTTGCTGGGCAATGATCCAAGATTCGACGTTCGACTATCAAGACCTACCCCAACTACAGTTTTAGGTCATAATAATACTTCAAGCTTAGCTGAAAGAGTTCGTATGTCAAATGGGTGGCCAGCTAACTATTTTATCAGTATTCATGCAAATGCAAATGAAAACCCAAATATTAATGGAGCGGAAATGTATATTTACCAATATAATACTCAAGCAAATTGGCTCGCACAGAATATCATGAATGGAGTTCTTCAATATACTGATCTTAGTGATAATGGTGTAAGAGAAAACAAATCTCTTTATGTACTGCGTAGAACAAATATGCCTGCTGTACTTGTAGAAATGGGATATTTGACTAACTATCATGATGCTCAGATAATAAGGGATCAACAATGGCAAATTGCATATGGTATTTATATTGGTATTTTAAATTATTTTGGTTTTACCCCTCTTTAAATTATAGTGAAAAAGATATTGAAATATTTTTCAAACATTTCAATAAAAAATTTTCAATACTATTTAATAATTCATGATAGATATTAGGAATTAAATATATACAGTAGTGTTGAATATAAATAACACGGAAAGATTTAGCCTTATAAAAATAGCACCCAATTTTCGCATTTCTTTGAAAATTGGGTGCTATCTGTTTTCAATCATTTTGATTAGTTTGTGAAGACTATTGTCAAATTTTTTCTATATTTTTTATAGCAAGTTGACCGTCAGTTGTTTCATAATAATAAAGCTTTTTATTAAGGAAAGGAATCCCTTCTTAAAAAATATACCGAATTATATACTAAATTACTTCTTTACTACTTTATACAATATGATATAATTTTGTATAAATATATGTAACATAATTAGTTAAATTGTGTTACATAAGGTAATAGTGCGGTTATTATATTGAGGAGGGTAAAATGAATACTGTAGTAATAAGTGAGTGTGGAAGTAATGCAATTCCAAGTGCCTTGACTTTTAATTTGTCACAAATGGATGTAAATGATTGCACTGGTTGTTGGACCTGTTGGTGGAAAACACCAGGTAAATGCATCTATAAAGATTTAAACGAATTTTTTCATGAGTATATAAACTCTGATAAAGCTATCTTTTTTTCAAAAGTTACAAAAGGTTTTGTTAGCGGTAATTTAAAAACCCTTTTCGATAGAATGATACCGCTTTATCTTCCATACGTTACCTATACGACAGGTGAATCTATGCACGTTCCGAGATACGAGAAATATCCTGATATTGAATTTTATTATGATGGTGAATTTGAGAATGATCATAGCCGTAAAATTTTTGTAGATTATATTAATCGTGTATTTTATCAGTTTCACTCAAAGAATATTGTAATAAAACCAATTAATGAATTTATTGCAGAGGCTGGTGAAATTGTATGAACACAATTATTTTAAATGGTTCACCTAAAGGAAATTCTAAAAATAGTAATAGCAAAATTTTTGCAGAAGAATTTGTAAGAAACATGAAAAATCCCTGCGAAATAAGATGTATAGCCAATACTAATCCTAAAGAACTTGCACGTTATATTGAGGATTTTGATACAATAATTATTATATTACCACTTTATATTCATGCCATGCCTGGAATTGTTATGAAGTTTATTGAAAACATAGAACCAACAACAACTAAAGATAAATACATAGGGTTTATCATTCAAGCGGGATTTTTAGAAACCGAACAGGAAAAATTTGTTGAAGCGTACTTTGCAGATTTAGCAAAGCAATTGAATTATAACTATTTAGGTACTGTTTCTAAGGGTCAGGCTGCTGGAACTTATATGTATCCAAAGATGTTTAAAAAAGTATTCAAGTTGCTTAATGATTTGGGTAGTGCATATGAAGAAACTCATTCCTTTGATAAGGATATTGTAAAAAGGTTGGGTCAACCATATGAAATATCAAAGTTTATGTTACGTATCCTAAATTTAGTTGATAAAGTAGGATTAAATAATACACTTTGGCATAAAGAGTTAAAGAAAAATAATGCTTTTGATAAAAGATTGGATAAACCTTTTCTATGATAGTGGAGATATTGGTGGAAGTAAAGCGAAGACGATATTGAAAGCAGCGAACTTTTAGTAAACCTGCTAATATATTTTTTCTTTTATATCCAAATCCTTTATTTATAAACATATCATAGGTATATAAAATGTAAGAGTAGTATGAAATAAGCCTTGAAGGTCTTCTCCTTTCCTTCACGGCTTTTTTTATGTTCTTTTTCTTTCAAGAAAAAAACATCGCAATAACATATTAAGAATCTATGAAAATAATTCTTGCATTTGACCAGTTCTTTTGAACTACATAAGATGATATCGATAATAATATAATGTAAATTGATATTATTTTATTGCAAAACGA
>JARBUP010000211.1 GCA_029239575.1 Bacillota bacterium | reverse complement strand
GCTTACAACATGGTCCCTTTAGCAACTCAAGGATTTGCATGGATTGTACCTACTATCGTTTTTGGTATCATAGGCGGTATTCTTTTAAAGGATAAAGATACAAAAAATGCTTAATCCTTAAAAACTGAAATAAAGTAATAGAATTTATTAGAAATATAAATACAGTAAATGCGGCAGGAAACTTTCTTGCCGCATTTTATTTAATTATTTAAATTACAATTATATATTATATTTAGTACATTTAGTTATTAGTTTTATATCCCAAAAACTCATCATACACATCCAACCTTCTATCCTTTTTCGTTGAATTATATTTATTAGTTCCATGTCCTCTTACTTTCGCAAAGTTACAGTCACCATATATGATTTGTTCTTTATCATCAGCAGGTCCAGCAATTGGAATTCCAGCTGTTCTTACTATTAAACTTTTACCTGGGAACTCCATGCCCCTTTCTTTTCCTACTCTGTCCGCAGCTGCAACATAAATTCCATTGCAGTGTGCTGCTGCTTGGGCTAAAACTGGTCCAAAGTTTTTCATATCATTAGGCAATACATCAATTGTTACCCAATTAGTAGGAATACATACTATGTCTGCACCTTGTGCTGTAAGTATTCTAAATGTTTCAGGGAACCACATGTCATAGCAAATTACTATGCCAATTCTGCCTATGGGCGTATGGAAAACTGGTAATCCAAGATTTCCTGGTTCAAACCACAAAAATTCTTCTTCCCACAAATGAAGCTTTCTATATTTTCCAATTAGTCCATCGGGCCCAATTAATACTGCAGTATTAAATAAATCATATCCATCAAGTTCTGTTATTCCAGATACTATATAAACATTTCTGTCATGTGCTATTTTGCTCCATGCACGCATACTTTTGCTGTCATCTAAATTTTCAGCTAAACTCATAGCTTCTTCTTTATTGTTAAAAACATATCCTGAGTTAGCCATTTCTGGCATTACAATAAGCACTGCTCCATTATCTGCAGCTTCATTGATCATTTTTACAGACTTTTCAATATTTGCATCAATATCACCAATTTTAATATCCATTTGTAAACAAGAAACTTTTACATTTAAAGATTTTCTTTTTAATACTGTATCAGACATTTGGACCTCCAATTAAAATATTATATAGAAAATTATATCATATATCTTTGTATTTTCCAAATCTACAATTTCGATTCTATTCATATTCACTTCAAATCTTGAATATTCATTTTATCAAGTTCAAAATTTCTTTTTATTTTTTCTCTACAAGCAAAATAAATAGCTAAAAAAATAATGGTAGGAATATTTGTTACTAAGAATATTGGTATGGTCATAGCAAGTATTTCTCCAATACCTAATTTTGACATCTCATTTTTAACTTGTTCTTCTTCAATTAACACACCATCAACAGTTTCTGTTTTAACAGTTGTTTTTGATGTTGATGTTGTCGTGAACACGGCTATTGACATCACTGACATTAATGAAAATATAAAACAAATTAAAGGGATGACTAAACCAAGCCATTTGTTTTTCTTTTTTGATAAAAAAATTTGTAGCCAAACAACTCCTACTAAAAATATCATAAGTATTATAATACCACTTAAATTTTTCATTTAGGTTCATCCTTTCTTACCTTTTTATATTCACTTATTAAAATTTTTGCTGTATCAAAATCAACCTTTTCATTTACTGCAAGTCGTCTAATTAATGCAATATACGGCTCAGTTGCTGTATCTTCACTGATTTGAATTTTTTGAATCAGTTTATCAAGTCTAAGTCGTACAGTAGGGTATGTAACACCATATAGTTTTGCTATCTCTTTTAAAGACCCAGAAGCCATTATAAACTTTTTCATAAATGAAACATCTTCATCATCAAGATTAATCATCCATTCAGGAATTACTTCTATTGGCATATTAAAACCTCCTTTAATAATATTAATTATAAACCTTAATATTGTTAAAGTAAATACTTAATTTCATCCTTAATAATATTAAACTGTTAAAATATTATAAATTCACAAGTAATATAAATGCTCCCCTACTTTAGGGGAGCATCGTGAAATTAAGAAATTATAATATTTTGCTTAAAAATGCTTTTGTTCTGACTTCTTTTGGGTTATTAAAAATACTTTCAGGTTTTCCTTCTTCTATAATTTCACCTTTATCCATGAATATGATCCTATTTGCAACTTCCTTGGCAAAGCCCATCTCATGGGTTACAACAATCATCGTCATTCCTTCCTTAGCAAGTTCCTTCATTACATCAAGTACTTCGGATACAAGTTCAGGATCTAATGCTGATGTAGGCTCGTCAAAGAGCATTATTTTCGGCTTCATTGCCAATGCTCTTGCTATTGCAACTCTCTGTTGTTGCCCTCCAGACAAATTTGAAGGATATTCGTCTTTTTTATCAGATAATCCTACCTTTTCAAGCAACTCAAGAGCGTACTCAGTTGACTCTGTTTTGTGAACTTTTTTAACAATTATAGGAGCAAGTGTTACATTTTCAAGAACTGTTTTATTTGAAAAAAGGTTGAACCTTTGAAAAACCATGCCTAATTCTGAGCATATTTTAGATATGCTTTCAGGTGATAAATTAGTGATATCCTTGTCATTTTTTCTTTCATCAAGGAGCTCTCCATCAATATATACCCTGCCATCGGTAATCCTTTCAAGATGGTTTAAAGACCTCAAAAGAGTGCTTTTACCTGAACCGCTTGGACCAATTATGCACACTACTTCACCTTGCTTTACTTCAAGGTTAATATTCTTTAAAACTTCTAATTTTCCAAAACTTTTATTTACATTTTCCATCTTAATCATAATTAGTTACCACTTCTTTCAAACAATATTTCCATTTTTGTCTGCAAAATATTCAGAACAGTACAGAACATCAAATATATAACAGCAACTTCTGTGTACATCCATAAGGGTTCGTAGGTGCGTGCTGTTATTTGCTGTGCAACTCTAAACATCTCAGTATAAGTTATTGATGCTGCCAATGATGTGTCCTTGACCAAACTTATGAATGAATTGGATAAAGGAGGTATGGCAAATTTTATAGCCTGTGGAACAATTATATGGATAAGTGCTTGTTTCTTAGATATTCCCAAAGCATGGGCAGCTTCCCATTGACCTTTAGATACTGACAATATAGCTGCCCTAATTATTTCTGAACTGTATGCTCCGACGCTTAATGTAAACCCAATGATTGCTGAAATAAAAGCATCAATTGTTATTCCCAAGCTCGGCAACCCGTAAAATATTATAAAAAGTTGTACAAGTAAAGGTGTTCCCCTTATTATCCAAACATAAAACTCTGCAATTTTTGCAAAAGGCTTAATGTCCAATATCCTTACTGTCGCTGTAATAAAAGCTACAAATAATCCCAACACAAAGGATATTATAGTAAGAGGCACTGTATATAATAAACCTGCTTTTAATAATGGAAAGAAGGAATCTACAAGTATACCTGCAATTCTTACCGTATTATCTGACATAATAAAACCCCTTTCATATATTGCCTACGCTACTATTTAGATACGTCCTGACCAAAGTATTTTTCTGATATTTTAAGATATGTTCCGTCATTTTTCATATCTGTAAGTGCTTTGTTTATTGCATCAACTAATTCTTGGTTTCCTTTATTAATAAGAATTGCCTGTTCATCTTTTGTTTCCTCTTCAGCCACTACTTTTATAGCTGCATTAGGTTGTTGCTTAACATAATCCAAATATGAGAGGCTATCGTTTATTGTTACATCAATTCTTTTTGAAGTAATAAGGTCTACTGATTGATTAAATCCTTCAGTCTGAACAACAGTTGCTCCATAACTTTCAGCTAATTTAGCAAAACTGCTTGTAAGTGTATGACCTGATTTTTTACCTTTAATATCTTCAAATGTTTTTATTTCATTATTATCTTTGCTAACTACAAGAACTGCTTTTGATACTATATAAGGTTGTGAGAAATCATATTTTGCAAGTCTTTCATCAGTTATTGTAACTTCATTTGCTATAATATCAAATCTTTTTGAATCAATACCTGCAAATATTCCATCCCATGGTGTTTCTACAAATTCTGCTTTAACCCCTAATCTTTTAGCAATTTCCTGCGCTATTTCTACGTCAAATCCAGTTAATGTACCATCTTTGTCATGATATGTAAATGGTGCATAAGTTCCTTCTGTTCCTATTTTTATAACTCCAGCTTCCTTAATTTTTTCAAGCTGATTTTTTTCAACTGTTTGTTGATTATTTGAGCTACATGCTGTAATACTCAATGCTAATATAACTGCTACAATAGTTATAAGTATATTTCTTTTTTTCATTTAATTTTCCTCATTTCATTATTTTTATAAATCATATATGTTTAGTATGATTTTATATAAAAGATTACCTTATTTCTTGATAATTGTCAAGAAAAATATGATACAATTTAGTCTTTAGTATATGCAATTTATATTCTTTTAATTAATTTCACTTTACCTTTTCAATACTAAATTCAGTTTGATAATCTTTATAAAAAAATTATTGAATTAATAAGATCCTTTACTACCGTTCAGCATGACAAGCGACAAAATAATGAATATATGTTATAACTTAGGATATTATAGTTTAATATAATAATTAATCAAATGAAAAAAAGGAGAACAATATGTTACCTGAAAAGTTATTAGAAGTTTTAAAACACGAAGGTGTAGTTTCAATAGTCACACAAGGCAAACAGGAACCACATGTAGTAAATACTTGGAATAGTTATATAAAGATTACTGATGATGATAGAATACTTATTCCTGCAGGATTCATGAGTGAAACAGAATCAAATTTAGAAAAAAATAATAAGGTGCAACTTACATTAGGTAGCAAAGAAGTTCAAGGTACTCAAGGTCCAGGAACTGGTTTTTTAGTAGTAGGTACTGCTTCATTTGTAAAAGAAGGGGATGAATTACAAGACCTAAAACAAAATTTCCCATGGGCAAGAGCGATTTTACAAGTAAAAGTTAATTCAGCAGAGCAAAAAATATAGTGAAATTTGGGGACGGAGCTTTTGCTGCAAAAGGTCCGTCCCTAATCAGCGAAAGCTCCGTCCCCAATCAGCGAAAGCTCCGTCCCTAATCAGCAACCTCATATTTTTGTCATGAGGTCCTATTATAATTAATTGTGGTATATTAAGACATTATCATAAATCAATCAGAATTTAATAGAACTTACTAAAAAAATAAATTGACATTAGAAAAAAGTATATATATAATGAC
>JARBUP010000013.1 GCA_029239575.1 Bacillota bacterium | reverse complement strand
ATATATTATTTAACTAAAAATATTTTTATTAAACGCTTAAAATATTTTATTGAAAATTCTTTAAGATCATAGCTTCCTTCATGAGCTGTCCAGTCGTAGCCTACACCTCTTGCAGCTATAAATAAATATTCAGTGATTTCCTCTGCAGTCATATCTGAAATTAATTCACCATCATCCTGTCCTTTTTTTATAACATTCGTAAGGACAGTTTGCATATACCTTCCTTTTTTTATGAATAATTTATTGCTCGGAGCGTATAATTGTTTCATAGTTTCAACACCTGTTGTCTCATTGCATAATGCATAATAATAAAAAAGTAAAACTATATTTTCAGCAGCACTTTTTTTGTTAAGTTTTTTTTCAACAACATTTTTAAAAAAGTTATCTGCTCTACTATAAATTTCTAAAAGTATATCGTTTTTAGATTTAAAATAATTATAAAATGAACCTATTGAAACTCCAGCATCTCTGCATATATCTTCAATTTTTACATCGTTAAAACCCTTTTCTTCCATCAATTTAATTGACACTTCATATATTTTGTTTTGTGTTTCCATTGCTTGTTTTTTTCTGTTGGTTAATTCCATATTTATTATAATCCCCTGATGTAAATTATTTAATATTTGTATTATTATATCAAATCTTATAAGTTTTTACTAATATTTTATATATGAATTATAAATATATATTTTATTTATACGAGATAATTTTTATGTAAGTCATACTTAAGCTTTTCCAACATATAATTTTATTAGTAATATTATATTAGGGGGAAAGTATATGGATGAAAAAATAGTTCAAAGCTTGCTGCTTGAAAATAGAGAAACGCTTAATGTTACAGGAGTTGAAAATGTTGATAATTTTAATGATGAAACAGTTATTTTAATAACTAATAAAGGAAAATTAACAATTAAAGGTCAAAAATTAAATATTAGTAAATTAAATGTTGATGAAGGAAAACTTGTTGTAAAAGGTGTTATTAATGGGCTATTGTATTCAGAAAATGATGGTCAAAAGGAAAAAACGAGCTTTATGAAAAAAGTATTTAAGTAAGCGAGTATAATCATATGGATTTTTTGCCTTATTCTCAAGAATACATGCTCATTGTTTCAATTATGGGAGGGATGCTTTTAGGACTTGTCTGGGATATATACAGGCTCATAAGGCATTATTTTAAATTTAAATCAATAGGAACTTTTTTAGGTGATATAGCTTACTGGATTGTAAGTGTTTATTTTAGCATTCAATTAATCAATGATATAAGTTATGGAAATTTAAGATTTTTTTTGTTAATTGGTTTTTTATCAGGTGCTTTTTTATATTTTATAACTATAAGCAATTATATTTTAAAAGCATTTATTTTTGTAATAGATACAATATTAAAAGTCATTAAAAAAATTATACAATTTTTGATTTTTCCTTTTAATTTTGTTAAGTGCAAAATTAAAGCTTTACTTTATCCGATTAAAATTAAAATCGAAATTAGGAAAAATAAAGCTAAAAGACAATGGAAATTTTATAGATATAAATTAAAAAGAGTTTTCAAAAATAAGAAAATAGTATATAATAAAAACAAACATAGAAAAACAAAAGATAAAAGATTAAGAAAAAAGGAGCAAAAGTCAAATGAACGATCATCAAAAAATAATAGAGTTAAAAAGAAAAATTAATCACGATGATTTTCGAAGACAAGAGATGGAAATAAAAGAGAAAAATCGTAAGAAAAAACTCGAAGCTCAAGCTCCTAAACAAACAAAGCGAAAATTTAACGTAATTAATTTTATTTTTTCATGTTTTGTTTTATATTTCGCATACACTGCCTTCAATCAATATATGACAATCCATGACTTAAATGGACAAATTGAGGAAAAGGAAACCATAAAGGCAGAAATAGAAATTAAAGCTGCTGATTTAAAACAGGATGTTGAAAAAATTAATGATGAAGAAGCATTAATGGGATTAGTTGAAGAAATTGCCAGGGATCAATATAAAATGGTAAGGCCTAATGAAATAATTTATATTGATAAAAATAAAAATAACAATAAGTTTATGGGCGGAATTGGATTAAATGGAAATTTAAATAATTCGGATAATACTGATAATACAGAAGAAGAAAATAACCAGAAAACAAATGAATAAAAAATTTGTCGTTAATTTTTTAATATTTTTAACATAAAATTGTTAATTTGATTCATATTCTGACAGTTTTTTACATAAGAATCTGCTAATATAAGTTCATTACTAATAGAGGTGGGTATTATGTTAAATAAAGCAGAAGATAAAAAAACTTTAATTTTCTTTGGAATTTTAAAAAATGAATTTGAACACATTAAAGGGAACTGGTTTGTTCTTTTATTGTGTTTTTTTATTTCAAGGCAAAGTATTATTGGAGAAATATTTCCATTTGCTATAGTCGCTTTATGTTCTTATTGTTATATTAAAAAGCCATCATTTACAGTTTTGTTAACAACTATGATTGGAATATTGTCAGTTAAGTTAGACTTTGTGTATATAGTTATGCTTTTAGCTATTTATTTATTCTTTTATAATTTCAAAAATGATGAAAAGAAACCAGCGACATTAATTTCTATATATGCAGCATGTGTATTGTTTTTTTCAAAAACATCTATTTTATTATTCGAAGATTTTAGTTTGAATAGTTTATTACTAAATTTATTTGAAGCTATATTTGTTTTTTCGAGCATTGCTCTAATAAATGAAGGTTATGAATTAGTTAAAAAAATTAATTTGAATAGAAAAAAAGGAGCATTACACAGACCACAAAAAACAAAAATAAAACAAGATTTTAATGGAGTAGAAATAGCTGCAACTTCATCAACATCATCAACTTCCCATAGGTCAATATTAAATAAAAAAGTATCCTTAGATTTAGGTTCTTCACCGAATAAAGCACCTTCTTTTGATTCGTCTTATGAAAAATCAAGTGAAAATGAAGTGTTAAAAGTTTTAAAAAATAAAAAAAATATTTTAAATGGCGTCAGAAGTAAAAAGGCATTGAATATATTTAGCGATAAAGCAAAGAAAAAAATTAAAGAACAGCTTTTATGGCAAAATATAAATTTAAAATTTTTTGAAGTAATGCCTGAAGAAGAAGATAAAATATGTTTAAGTTTTACAGTTAAGTCTGATAAAACTTCAAAAGAATCTATTGAAGCAATTACTTTAATAGTTAGAAATTTGTGTGGAGTTAGAATTAAATGCACTGAGAAAGTTGTTGTTGCAAAAAATTATTATGTGCTTAAATTTAAAAGTATAAAGAAAGTAAAAGTTAAAACATATACTGCTACTGCTACAAAGGATGGAAGCGAAGTATCCGGTGACAGCTATGCCCATGCAAGTAGATCTGACAAATATTATATAGTTCTATGTGATGGAATTGGTTCTGGAGAAGAAGCGTATAGTGAAAGCAATGGAGCTGTAGGTATGCTTTCAAGATTTTTGTACACAGATTTTACGGAAGATCAAATATTGAAAACGTTAAATTCGCTTTTGCTTTTAAAATTTGACGAAGAAAGATATGTAACATTTGATTTACAAATAATTGATTACAGTTTAAAAGAAGTTAGACTTTATAAAGCAGGAGCTTCACCATCTTATATATTGAGCGGTGGTACAGTTGAAAAAATTGAAAGCCACAGTTTGCCAATGGGTATACTTGAAAATTTTGAATATAATGTATTTAAAAGAGTAGTAAGAAAAGATGATGTAATTATTATGGTATCGGATGGTATAATTGATTCTATTAATTTGGACAGCAAGAAATCACTTGATAAATATCTTGAACTTATTGCACATGATGATCCTCAAACTTTAGCAAACTCAATATTAAGTTATGCTCTTAGAGGACAATCAAAAATAATAGATGATATGACAGTTTTAGTTACAAAAATAGGTTAGAATATAACTCAAGGGGACGAAGGGGACGTACCTTTTTGCTAAATGTAAGGGGACGATCCCTTTGGTGGAATGGTTTTGTCCACCAAAGCGGTTTGTCCCCAATTTTTTTTTGATGAATACGCTAGAACAATATTAAAATTTATAATTTAAGTAAATAAAATATTTGTATCATGCCTAAAACAAAGAAAGATAAAAATATTTCAAAAAAACCCAAAAAATATTTTTAAAATGCTGTTTTTGTGGTATAATCATTTCTATGTATTATAAATGAGGGAAGTTATGTATTATTTAGTAAAACAAAATATTTTTAAGGAAAATTTAATAAATGAAGGAGATAATATATTATTAGGATTTTCTGGTGGACCTGATTCAGTATTTTTGTTTCATAATTTAATAAAATTAAAAGAATTTATTAATTTTAATTTGTATGCATCACATATAAACCATATGTATAGAGGAGAAGATGCTGATCATGATGAAAATTTTGTTCGTTCTATATGCGAAAAATATGGTATAAAATATTTTGTTAAAAGAAAAAATGCAACAGAATATGCAGAAGAACTTAAATTAACTGAAGAAGAAGCTGGTAGAATATTACGCTATAATTTTTTTAGGGAAAACTTAAAAGATGTTGGTGGTGGAAAAATTGCAGTAGCACATAATTTAAATGATCAGGCTGAAACAGTTTTACAAAGAATTATAAGAGGTACAGGTATTGATGGATTAAGTGCTATGTCTTTTGTAAATAATGACGTTATTAGGCCTATGTTAAATGTTACAAGAAGTGAAATTGAAAAATATCTTCATGATAATAATTATGAATTTTGTATAGATATCACTAACAGCCAAGATATATATGGCAGGAATAAAATAAGATTAAATTTAATACCTTATTTAGAGAAAAATTTTAATTCAAATATTCAAAATACATTGTACAGAATGACAGAGACAATGGAAAAAGATAAAAAAATCATAGAAAAATATATAGAAAACCGATTTAAAGAAATACTACATAAACAAAATGAAAATGAGATTTTTCTTGATTTGAAAAAGCTAAAGTGTATGGAATATTTTGAGACGGGAAGAATGATAAGAAAAGCAATTGAAATGTTAAAGGGCAACACTAATAATTTAGAAATGAAGCATATTGAATATGTTAATGATTTTATTTTTACTAAAAACACAGGTAAAACTATAAATTTGTCAGAAGGTGTTATAGCAGAAATAAGCTACAATTATTTAATTATTAGGAAAAATATTGAAATAATAGAAAATTTCAAATATAATATATGTATGGACTCACCATTGTACATAAAAGAAATATCAAAAACTATTTTATTAAGAGTTTTAGAAATAAATGAATATGACGTAAAAGATAAAAAAACTGTTAGCCTTGACTATGATTTAATAGAAGGTAAGATAATTATAAGAAACAGAATAAATGGTGACAGTATAATTCCATGTGGAATGACTGGTAGTAAAAAAATAAAAGATATTTTTATTGATTTAAAAATACCTAAAGAAGAAAGAAATAAAAAAATAATTATAGCTGATGACAATAATATTTTGTGGGTTGAGGGATATAGGATTCACAATAATTATAAAGTGTCTTCTGCTACTAAAAAAATATTAAATATCGCAATAATGGAGGAGCAGAATTAATGAAAAACGACATTAAAGAAATTCTTATATCAGAAGAAGTATTGCAGGATAAAGTTAAAGAACTCGGCAATATAATTACTGAAGATTATAAAGGAAAAGATTTGCTATTAGTATGCGTTCTTAAGGGAGCAGTCATATTCGTAAGTGACTTAATGAAAAGAATAGATTTACCTTTAGAGATAGATTTTATGGCTATATCAAGCTATGGCTCAGATACAAAATCTTCTGGAGTAGTTAGGATTTTGAAAGATTTAAATTCAGGTATTGAGGGAAGAGATATATTAATAGTTGAAGATATAATAGATTCAGGATTAACACTTTCTTATTTAATAGAAAATTTAAAAGCAAGAGGGCCAAAATCAGTAGAAATATGTACTATTCTTGATAAACCAAGCAGAAGAAAAACTGATATTAAAATAAAATACACAGGATTCCAAGTACCGGATGAATTTGTTGTAGGTTATGGTCTTGATTTTGCAGAAAAATATAGAAACTTACCTTATATAGCAGTTTTAAAAGAAGAAGTATATTCATAGCATAAGATAATCATAATTTTATAATTTGCGCATAAAAAATAATTGTAATATATTAATAATAATATATAAAACAAAATTGTCATTGAGACTCAAGGGAGGCTGCAATTGAAGGGATTTATGAGAAGTATAGCAATGTATATTGTTATATTCGTTGTGATAATTTTAATAGTACAAAGTATGGTAGAACCTACTGAACAAATGAAAGAAATATCTTACAGTGATCTAATAGTTAATATACAAAACGATAATGTCAAGTCCTTAACTTTTACGGATAGTGATGTAAAAGGTGTTTTTAAAGATGATACTGAATTCAAATCATATGTTCCAAGTGCTTTTATTTTCTCTTCAAACTTTTATGATAGATATTTATCTGAAAAAGTTGAAAAGGGTGATATAGCAATTAAAGGTGAGCCTGTACCTGCTACGCCATTTTGGGTACAGATTCTGCCCACAGTTGGAATGTTAGTGGTATTAGGAATTTTATGGTATGTATTTATGAAACAATCCCAAGGCGGTGGGGGCACAGGTAAAGCTATGTCTTTTGGTAAGAGCAGAGCAAAGCTTACTAAAGATGAAGATCCAGCAAAGAAAATAACATTCCAAGATGTTGCAGGATTGGATGAAGAAAAAGAAGAATTAAGCGAAATAGTTGACTTCTTAAAAAGCCCAAATAAATTCAATAAACTTGGAGCTCGTATACCAAAAGGAGTTTTATTAGTAGGACCTCCTGGAACAGGTAAAACATATTTAGCTAAATCGGTATCTGGTGAAGCAGGTGTTCCATTTTTCAGTATAAGTGGTTCAGACTTTGTTGAAATGTTTGTTGGTGTTGGAGCTTCAAGAGTTAGAGATTTATTTGAACAAGCAAAGAAAAATGCACCATGTATAGTATTTATAGATGAAATTGATGCGGTTGGTAGAAGAAGAGGCGCTGGTATGGGCGGAGGAAATGACGAACGTGAACAGACTCTTAATCAGCTTTTAGTTGAAATGGATGGTTTCTCTGGTAATGAAGGAATCATAATAGTTGCAGCTACAAATAGACCTGATATTCTTGACCCAGCTTTAATGAGACCGGGTAGATTTGATAGACAGGTACATGTTGGTTTACCAGATGTTAAAGCAAGAGAACAAATTTTAGGAATACATGTTAGAAAAAAACCATTATCTGAAGATGTTAATTTAGAGGTTGTAGCAAAAAGAACACCGGGATTTACTCCTGCTGATTTAGAAAATGCTATGAATGAAGCGGCATTACTTACTGCAAGGCATAATCAAACTCTAATAACTATGGATACAATAGAAGAAGCAATAACTAAAGTTATTGCAGGACCAGAAAAAAGAAGTAAAGTTATTTCTGAAGATGAAAGAAAATTAACTGCTTTTCATGAAGCAGGTCATGCAGTTGTTGCTAAACTTTCTTCATCAAAAGACCCAGTTCATATGATTACAATTATTCCAAGAGGAAGAACTGGTGGATTTACAATGTATTTGCCAGAAGAAGACAGATCATATGCTTCTAAAACTGATATGGAAGAAAATATAGTTCGTTTATTAGGCGGAAGAGTTGCAGAAAAATTAGCTCTTAACGATATTTCAACTGGAGCTTCTAATGATATAGAAAGAGCTACAAAAATAGCAAGAGCAATGGTAACTACTTATGGAATGAGTGATGAACTTGGACCAGTTGCATATGGCACAAATGAAGATGAAGTATTTTTAGGAAGAGATTTTAATAAAATGCGTAATTACAGTGAAGTTGTTGCAGCTAAGATTGATAAAGAAATGAGAAGAATCATTGATGTTGCATACAATAAAACTGAACTATTGCTGTCAGAAAATATGGATAAATTAGAAAGAGTAGCAAATTCTCTTTTAGAAAAAGAAACTATATCTGGAAAAGAATTCGAGCAATTGTTTAATGAAGTTTAAAAAAGTAAAAGCATTTCAATTAGTTAGTAATTGAAATGCTTTTTTATATGAAATTAATTTTAATCGTTAGGGTTTTCAATTAATGTTACAGCTCTAAATTCATGCCTGTGCCCTTCGTCATTAGATGTTACTGATTTTATAAAATGAACATGTCTGTCGCCAACTAAAATTTCAGTTGAAGTTTTACCGTAGAAGATGTGGTAATGCCCATTGTTAAAGTCAGTTTTAAAAATTATTTCATGAACATGGCTTAGGTTGTCTATTGGAATTGCTTCCCCTGTTACTGTTAAAAAATGATGATTATGGGGATTATCTACTATTTCTGATATAAAAACACTACCTATAATCTCGTGAACATGGAGCTTTTCATTATAACTATTTATATTATCAAACATTTTAATCAATGCTCCTTAGTAAATATATTAATAATGTACTTAATTAGGTTGTACATAATATCTAATAATAATATAATATGAATTTACATTATATCTGTGACATTATGAAATTATTATAAAAAAATTGCATATACATAAAATGCAAAAATAAGTACAAAATAATGAAAGTCTATGAAAAAAATATTTATTTTAAAATATCATATTTTTATGTAATTTCATTAGGTGACAAGAAAAATATTTAAAATTCAATATGTTTATAAACAAATAATCAAATTTAAAATTTTTTTTACAAGTTTTATTGCAAGATAGAAAAAAGAAATATCATTTTTGCTATATATCTTGCAATAATTCATAAATTGGATTATATTATTTGTACATAAAATATTTTATTAATTAAAATAATTGATAATTAAGTGAAACCTTAGGAGGCAAGCATGTTTGATAAAGAAAAACTTTCTCAGTTAAAAACATCAAGAGAAAATTGGGAAGAAAAAGTATTAAACAAATCATTAAGCAAAGCACCTGAAAGCAAATCAGAATTTAAAACTGGTTCAGGCGCACCTGTAAAAAGACTTTACACTGCAGAAGATGTTGCAGATATTGACTATGAAACTGAAATTGGTTATCCTGGACAATATCCATTTACAAGAGGATACCAACCAACAATGTTTAGAGGTAAGCCTTGGACAATGCGTATGTACGCTGGTTTTGCTACTGCAGAAGAATCAAATGAAAGATATAAATATCTTGTAGGCCAAGGTTCTACTGGTTTATCTGTAGCTTTTGACTTACCAACTCAAATTGGATATGATTCAGACCATTCATTAGCACAAGGAGAAGTTGGAAAAGTTGGCGTTGCTATAGATTCATTAAAAGATATGGAAATATTATTTGATGGAATTCCTTTAGATAAAGTATCTACTTCTATGACAATAAATGCACCAGCTGCTGTTTTATTAGCTATGTACATAGCTGTTGCTGAAAAGCAAGGAGTATCTGCTGATAAATTAAGAGGAACGATTCAAAATGATATATTAAAAGAATATATTGCAAGAGGAACTTATATATTCCCTACTGAACCATCAATGAGACTTATAACAGATATATTTGAATATTGCTCAAAAGAAGTTCCAAAATGGAATACAATATCAATTTCAGGCTACCACATTAGAGAAGCAGGTTCAACTGCAGCTCAAGAAGTTGGTTTTACATTAGCAGATGGTATAGCTTATGTTGAAGCAGCTATAAAAGCTGGCCTTGATGTAGATACATTTGCACCAAGATTATCATTCTTCTTCAATGCACATAATGATTTATTAGAAGAAGTTTCTAAATTTAGAGCTGCAAGACGTTTATGGGCTAAAATAATGAAAGAAAGATTTGGAGCAAAAAGCGAAAAATCTATGATGTTAAAATTCCATACTCAAACAGGTGGATGTACATTAACAGCTCAACAACCTAACAACAACATAGTAAGAGTTGCAATGCAAGCATTAGCTGCAGTATTAGGTGGAACTCAATCATTACACACAAATTCAAGAGATGAAGCTTTAGCACTTCCTACACAGGATTCAGTTACTATAGCTTTAAGAACTCAACAAATAATTGCAAGTGAAACTGGAGTTACAAACACAGTTGACCCATTAGCTGGTTCTTATTATGTAGAAGCAAAAACAAAAGAAATAGAAGATCAAGCAATGGAATACATCAATAAAATTGATGAATTAGGCGGAGCACCAAGAGCTATTGACCTTGGATTCATTCAAAGAGAAATTAGTGATTCAGCTTATAAATATCAGATGGAAATTGAATCTTTAGACAGAATAGTTGTTGGAATGAACAAATATCAAGTTGAAGAAGAGTCTCCAAAAGGATTATTAAGAGTTGACCCAATAGTTGGCGAAATGCAAAAGAAAAAAATCGAAGATGTTAAAGCAACAAGAAACAATGAAGCAGTAACTGAAAAATTACAATCATTGAAAAAGGCTTGTGAAAATACTGATAATGTAATGCCATTCATTTTAGAAGCAGTAAAAGAATATGCTACTTTAGGTGAAGTTTGTGGCGTTATGAGAGAAGTATTTGGAGAATATGAGCAAGCAGTATTGCTTTAATAAAAATTTGGAGGATGAAAATGGAAAAGCCAATCAGAGTTTTAATAGCTAAACCAGGTCTTGATGGACATGATAGAGGTGCTAAACTTATAGCAAGAGCATTAAGAGATGCTGGAATGGAAGTTATATATACAGGATTAAGACAAACGCCAGAACAAATTGTTGCAGCAGCTGTTCAAGAAGATGTTGATGTTGTTGGAATGAGTATATTATCAGGAGCACACAATCACTTGTTCCCAAAAGTTGTTGAACTTTTAAAAGAACAAGGAGTTAATGATGTATTGATTATTGGTGGAGGAGTTATTCCTGATGAAGATATACCAGGCTTAAAAGAAGCTGGCCTTGCAGAAATATTCACACCAGGAACTACTACAACACAAATGATAGAATACATTAAAAACAATTTAAAAAGATAATTAGATAAAAAAGATAAAAAATTAATTAAATTATGAATTAAATAAAATTAAATGAAGAAAAATTTAGGCGTATTAGCCTAAATTTTTCTTCATATTAAATGTTTAATATTATTGATTCATTATTAAATTGTAGGTGGTGAATTAATGGAATTAATTAATAAAATGCTTACAGGTGATAAAAGAGCATGTGCACGTTTAATCACACAAGTTGAAAACGATCAAACACAAGCAGAAAATATTATCAGGGAAATCCAACAGTATGCAAATAATGCACATGTTATAGGTATAACAGGACCTCCTGGAGCAGGTAAAAGTACATTAACTGATAAATTAGTTAAATCGTATTTAAAAGATAATAAAAAAGTTGGTATAATAGCTATAGATCCTACAAGCCCATATTCAGGTGGTTCTATATTAGGTGATAGAATTCGTATGCAGGATTTAGCGCTTGACCCTAATGTATTTATTAGAAGTATGGGTACAAGGGGTTATTTAGGCGGACTTTCTAAATCAACTAAAAATGCTGTTAAAATTCTTGATGCTGCAGGATATGATATAATAATAATTGAAACTGTTGGTGTTGGTCAATCTGAAGTTGATATAGTCAAAACAGCTGACACAGTTTTAATGGTAATGGTGCCTGGACTTGGTGATGACATACAATCTATTAAAGCAGGTATAATGGAAATAGGAGATATTTTCGTTGTCAATAAAAGCGATTTATTTGGAGCTGACAGAACAGCAACAGAAATAAATATGATGCTCGATTTAAATCAAAATATGGAAAGAAGACCACCTGTTGTCATGGTTACTGCATCAAAAAATGAAGGTATAGATAAGTTATCACAAGAAGTAAAACAACATATACAATATTTGCATGAATCAGGAAAATTAGAAGAACAAAGAAAGAAAAATCTTAAAATTGAAATAGTAGAATTAATTGAAACTGAATTAAGAAAAATAATAATGACCCATGCAAGCTCTGACAGTAAACTTGATAAAGAAGTTAATGCAGTATTAAATAAAGAAAAAAATGTATACGATGTAAGAGACGAATTCCTTGAAACAATAGGGAAATAGGGGACGGCATCCTAAATAGGGACGGCACCCTAAAGCCCGTTAACTCAAGGGACGGTATCCTAAAGCCCTAAAGCTAGACCACGTCAAAAAAAGGATCCGTCCCTAAAGGTACATTTGAAAAATGTAAACATGCAGCCACAGCCATGGGGACGTTTCTATTGGCTTAAGAGTGTAAAAAAATAACAAATAATAGGAGAAATTAAAATGGTAAATAAAGTAGATCATATAGGAATAGCAGTAAAAGATTTACAAGAAACATTAAAGTTTTATGAAGGAGTTCTTGGTTTGAAATCTGCTGGAACTGAAACAGTTGAAGAACAAAAAGTTAAGGTTGCATTTTTACCTATCGGTGATACTGAAGTAGAACTTTTAGAATCAACAAGCGAAGACGGTCCTATAGCTAAATATATAGAAAAAAACGGCGAAGGAGTACAACATATAGCATTTAAGGTTGATGATATTGAAGCTGCAATTGCTGAAATGAAAGAAAAAGGAATTAGAATGATTGATGAAAAACCAAGATACGGTGCTGGTGGAGCAAAAATTGCATTTTGCCATCCAAAAAGTACACATGGTGTATTAATAGAACTTTGCCAAAGATAAAAAATAAAAAACAGTTAAACTTGTGAGTTAACTGTTTTTTTGTATCCCTTATAATAAATTAAAAATCCCTAATGTTTTCAATTCTTTAATTTTTTGTTCAACAATATCTTGCATGTCTAAATTTAATGCTTCGCAAAGGGAAGCTATATAAAACAACATATCGCCAATTTCTTCCTCGACTTTTTCTTGGCATGTAGGGCATAGTCCGCCTTGTATATGTGTTTTTAATAACTCTTTATTTTCGTGTAATGTTTTATCATCAGAAAAAACTTGCTTAGTAGCATCGATGCTAATGCAGCCGCAACGTGTAACAGATTTAGCAACAGCTCTGTTAACCCTAGCGTTTTGCTCACTAAGTTTTGTAGTTATATCTAATATACTTTTATTTCTCAGCTGCAAGTCAGCAATGCAATTTTGAAATTCAGCGCAATCTCGAGACATAAAATTCAACTCCTTAATTAGTTTTATATATATAAATTATACTTACAGACAAGCTACTATGTCAAACTTAAAATTTTTATTTATTTTATAAAATAATGAATAAATTAATTAAATTATATAATATAATTTGTACATACATAGCATAAAAATATATACACAGAATAAAATATAAAGAGTACAAATATGGGGGGAATATTTATGAAGAAAGTTATTACCATTGTTGCGATTATAGTTTTTATAGCAGCTCTTTTATTCTTTTACAGATACTTTCAAGGAAAGGGTGCAGAAAACGTGGGATTTGAAAAAATAGAACCAGAAAATATACCTGCTCAGATAACAGAAGTTTTACCAAATTACAGAATGAAAGAAAAAGCTCTTGTATGCAGAATAAATGATGATATTTACGTTGTAGTAACAAGAGGTGAAAAAAATTCAGCTGGTTATGATGTTGCAGTTGATAAACTTACATTGGACACAGTTGATGGTGACAAAGTTTTAACAGTATATGCTGAATATACAGACCCTAAACCAGGAGATGTTACAGCTCAAATTTTGACATATCCTTTCACAGTTGTTAAAGCAGATATGAATGAACTGCCTCAAAAAGTAGTTTTAGAAAAAGAGTATACACATTAAAATCATAAGCAAATATCGAATATGGTGACAAGTTTTAAAAACTTGCCACCATATTTTTTTGTTAATGCCAAAAATAAACATTTCATTTTGCTTAAAAATAAAGTAAAATATTAAAGTAATGTTTGATAATTTGTCAGAATATGATATAATATGATTGCATATATTTAAGAAATGTCGCAATCATATTTCTATTTTGTCGAAAGTTAAAGCTTTTGACAAATAATTAATAAAATGTAACAGAGGTGAAAATGTGATTGAATTTAATAATGTGACGAAAGTGTACAAAAAAGGTTTTGCAGCAGTCAAAGATATTAATTTTACTATTAATCCTGGTGAATTCATTTTTATTGTTGGAAAGAGTGGTGCAGGAAAAAGTACTCTTATAAAACTCTTGTTAAAAGAAATACATCCATCTGAAGGATTTATAAATTACTATGGGGAAGATATAACAAAAATTAGAAAAAGAAATATTGCACAATATAGACGTAATATAGGTTTTATATTTCAGGACTATAGATTACTTCCTAAGTTGACAGTATATGAAAATATTGCATTTGCTATGGAAATGATTTGTTGCTCATCGAAATATATAAGAAGAGAAATTCCAATTGTATTAAACATGGTTGGCTTAAGCGACAAAGCTAAATCGTATCCTGACGAACTATCAGGGGGAGAACAGCAAAGGGTTGCAATTGCAAGAGCCATTGTAAATAAACCTGAGACTATAATTGCGGACGAGCCTACAGGAAATCTTGATAATGAAACTTCTAAAGAAATAATGAGAATTTTAACTGAAATTAATAAAAGAGGTACTACTATAATCATGGCAACACATGATAAAGAAATTGTAAATCAGTACCAAAAAAGAGTTATAGAACTTAAAAGAGGTTCTATTATTAGGGATGTAAAAGTAGGAGGTTATTTTAATGAACCTTAAAAAAACAAAATATATTTTTCTCCAAGCTTTTAAAAGTATGTGGAGAAACAGAATGATGGGACTTGCTTCCATAGGTTCTGTTACAGCAGTTTTATTAATACTTGGTTTTGTACTTTTAATAGTATTAAATATTAATAATGTAGCTTTAGTAACAAAAGAATCTTTTGATGAAGTTGCTGTTTATTTAAATGAAGATATAAGTGAAGAACAAATAAATGAATTAGGTGAAGATTTTAAACAAATAGATGGTGTTTTATCCGTAGCTTATCAATCAAAAGATTATGCACTTGATAAAATGAAAGAGGATTGGGGAGAAGATGCTTATCTTTTAGATGGTTTGCAGCAAAATCCACTTCCAAACACATATGTAGTTCAACTTAAAGATGTTGCAAATTCTGAAAATGTAATAGATGAATTAGAAAATTATGAAGGTGTTGAAGAAGTTAAATTTTATGAAGATGCAGTTAATAGCTTAATAGCAATAGCTGATTTTATAAAAAAAATGGGTACTGGTATAATAGCTGTATTGCTTTTAATAAGTATATTCATTATATCTAATACAATTAAAATAACAGTTATGAACAGAAAAAAAGAAATTGAGCTTATGCAATATATAGGTGCAACAAATGGATATGTTAGAGGTCCATTTATGATAGAGGGAATATTGCTTGGAACTATTGGTTCTGTAGCAGCAATAATTATTTTGATGTTGGCTTACAATAATGTGTTTGATTATTTAACAGCAAGATACGTTGCACTTTTATCTGGAATGTCAGGATATATGGTTGGTGTAGATATGATACTTTCTGATTTAACAATAATATTTTTTACTATTGGTATTGGTATAGGGATTTTAGGAAGTTTATTCTCATTGAAAAAATTCTTAAGTATATAGGAGTAGTTACATGATTAAAAGAACTTTTATTTTAATGTTGAGTTTGATTATAACTGTGGGAAGTTTCTTTCCTACATATGCTGGAGGAAGTATTGCTGATTTACAACAAAAGCAACAGGCTTTAGAAAACCAGATTAAAGAGTATAGAAAACAATCTGCTGCATTAAAATCAGAAAAAAATAATGTACAAGCTGAAATAAATTTGCTGGATAATGAACTAAATGCATTAAATTTAGAAGTTGAAAGCCAAGAACTTAAGAAACAAGAATTAACAATGCAAATTAAAGAGCAAGAGCAGCAAATTAAAAACTTAAATGAAGAAATAGAAAAAAGCAATGAAGTTTTAGAAAATCGCCTGAGGTCCATGTATAAACAAGGTACATCAGGTTACATAGAAGTTATTTTAAATTCTGATAACTTAATGGATGCTTTAACTCGTGCTGATATGGTTCAAATGATTGTTGAAAGTGATATTGAACTATTGAAAAAAATTGAAGAACAAAAGAAGCAAATAGAAGTTATCCAAGTTAGCTTAGAAAAACAAAATAATGAACTTGTTGCTATAATTGATAGTTTGCAGTTAAAACAACAAGAAGTTCAAACAGCTTCAAATTCAAAAGAATCTTATATGTCATCAATTGAACAGGATTTAGAAACAGTTCAGAAATATGAAGCAGCTATAAAAGCACAATCAGCTCAAATAGAACAAGACATATTAAAACTTCAACGTACTGATGTTGATTATGCTGGTGGTGTAATGCTTTGGCCTGCTCCAAGCAGTCAAAGAATAACATCGTTCTTTGGACCAAGGGAAGAACCTGTAGCTGGTGCTGGTACAAACCATGGTGCTATTGATATAGGTGCAAGAAGTGGTGCAGCTGTTGTTGCAGCTAATGATGGTGTAGTAATATTTTCAGGATGGCATTATTCATATGGTAATTATATGATAGTTGATCACGGTGGTGGAATATCTACTTTGTATGCACATAATTCTAAATTATTAGCAAGTAAAGGACAATCTGTTTCAAGAGGACAAACTATTGCATTAGTTGGTTCAACAGGTTATTCAACAGGCCCACATTTACATTTTGAAGTCAGAGTAAACGGAGTAAGAGTAAATCCACTCCCATACTTAAGATAATATTAAAATCGCAAAAATACAACTTATTTATTACTAATTGATAAGTTGTATTTTTTTTGAACATTTTATTTTGTGCCTTGTTTTCATATATAATATTTTAATTTTTATTTTACATTATTATTTTTTCAATATTAATTAAAATTTGGCACAAAGTTTTGGGGACGGACCGCTTTTGTGCATAAAACCATTGCACAAAAGGGTGCCGTCCCCAAAACCATCCCCAAAACACCTCGCTTACAGTGTCCAGGCTCTTTTTTTAGTACCATTGTTTTCTTCAATTAATTTATCTAATTGCTCTGCGTTTATGGTTTCATTTATTAACAAATATTCTGCGATTGCTTTAACTAATTTTTCATTTTCTTTAATTATATTTAAAGCACTTTCGTATGATTCTTTTGTCATTTCAGCAGCTTCTTCTTTAATGCCGGATAAATAATATTTAAATAACCTTTCGTCAATACAGGTGTTTTGTGTGTTTTTCCCCATACCATAGCTACATATGGTTTCATAAACTATATTAGTTGCTTCTTTTATGTCATTAGAAGCTCCTGTAGTTATTTCTCCAATATTTAGTTCTTCAGAAGCCCTGCCTGCCAATAAAACTACAACTTTATTTAAAAGTTCCTGTTTAGTATATAAAAATTTATCTTCAGTAGGAAATTTTAAAACATAGCCCAGAGCTTTATCCCTTGGTATTATAGAAATTTTCTGAACTTTATCTATATCTAAAATTTTAGCAGCAACTGCATGACCTGCTTCATGATATGCAATAGTTCTTTTTTCTTTATCAGAAACAGTTGAGTGTTTAATTTCAAGACCTGCTGCGATTTTTTCAATTGCAAATTCAAAATTATCTGCATTTATTTTTTTACTCTTATCTTTAATGGCTTTTAATGCAGCTTCATTTGCTATATTTGCAAGCTGTGCACCAGAAAAACCATGTGTTTTAGTTGCAATTTGATTCAATTCTACTTTTTTATCTAAAGGTTTATTTTTTGTATGAACTTCTAATATTTTTAATCTTGAATGATAATTGGGATTTCCTACATAAATTTTTCTGTCAAATCTTCCGGGACGTAAAAGAGCTTCATCTAATAAATCAAGTCTGTTGGTTGCTGCAATAACTATTACATTTGATGTGTTATTAAATCCGTCTAATTCAATTAAAAGCTGATTTAATGTTTGATCTTTTTCATTATTGCTTTCTAAATTTCTTTTAGAGCCCAATGCGTCAATTTCATCAATAAATATTATACTTGGAGCTTCTTTTCTTGCTCTTTCAAATATCATCCTAACTCTTTTAGCGCCTACACCAACATATTTTTCTACAAATTCGGATCCGCTTGAATAAATGAATGTTGCTTTAGCTTCACCTGCAATTGCTTTTGCAATTAATGTTTTACCAGTTCCAGGAGGTCCATATAACAAAACACCTCGAGGTACTTTGGCGTCCATTTGTTTATAACATTCCTCATTGTTTAGAAAATCGATTATGTCCATCAAGTCATCTTTAATTTCTTCTAAACCTGCTACATCATTGAAACCAATGTTTATTTTGCATTCTTCTGACTTCCTTTTATCGTAACCTACAGAAGATACAACTGCTTCGTGTGATTCTTCTAAATCTAAATCAGAAGAACTATTATTTTTCTTTTTTGTAATTAAATTTTTTAAAATATAAATTAAATAAATATATATAGGTAAGTAAAAAATTATTGACAATGAATACTTTAGTGATATCATTAGAACAATAATATTATATAATATAAAGATCATATTAAAGTTTTCAAATTTTTTCTTCATGAATGGTCAACTCCTTTTATGTAAATATTATTTGTTTAATAAAAATATCTTTACCATATCATAAAAAGTTATTACATTAAATTTTATAAAAATAAATGTTGACAAACTTTTTTATGTTGTGTATAATATTAAAGTGATCAAGAAGAAGTAACCGCTTCTCACCTTATGGCGTGTACATTGTGTATAACTGTTATTAGGGTTAAGTTATAAATACATTTATTTGTGTTTCTAAAAGATAGCGGTGAAGAGGCTATTTTTTTTTATTTGTTTTCCTATTTAGGAGGTGTAAATTATTAAAGAACTTCAAATCAACGAACAGATTCGTGAAAAAGAAGTAAGAGTCATTGACTCTGAGGGTAACCAGTTAGGCGTCATTAGTACAAAAGAAGCATTAGCACTTGCAGAAGCTAAAAAAATGGACTTAGTAAATGTTTCTCCTGCGGCGAAACCGCCAGTATGTAGAATTATGAACTATGGAAAGTATAAGTATGCCCAAGCAAAAAAAGAAAAAGAATCTAAGAAAAAACAAAAAGTCATTAATATAAAAGAAATTAGAATGACACCTAATATTGAAGAGCATGATCTTAGCGTTAAAGCAAAGAATGCGTCTAAATTCTTACAAGACGGCGACAGAGTAAAAGTTGTTGTTAGATTTAGAGGAAGAGAATTAGGACATATGGATGTAGGCCGAGTAGTGCTTATGAAATTTGCTGAATTAACAGCTGAATATTCAATTATAGATAAACACCCATTAATTGAAGGAAAAAACATGACAATGTTTTTAGTACCTAAGAAATCACAATAAGGAGGAACTGTTATGCCAAAAATTAAAACTAACAGATCAGCGGCAAAAAGATTTAGTAAAACTGGAAGTGGAGCTATAAAAAGATCTCAAGCTGGTAAAAACCACTTTACTGGTAAAAAAGCTTCAAAATCAATCAGAAATTTAAGAAAAGGTACACTTGTGTCAGATGCTGACATGGGTAGAATCAGTAAATTATTACCATATTAATTGAAGTAGAACATAAGGAGGAACTCAAGAATGGCAAGAGTTAAAAGAGCTGTAAACGCAAAGAAAAACCATAGAAAAGTATTGAAACTTGCTAAAGGATATTATGGAGCAAAGAGTAAATTATTTAAAATGGCTAACCAAGCTGTAATGAAATCACTTTCTTACGCTTATGTTGGTAGAAAATTAAGAAAAAGAGAATTCAGACAATTATGGATAGCAAGAATAAATGCTGCTGCAAGAGTTAACGGAATGTCTTACAGCAAATTCATAAATGCTTTAAAACAAAACAATATAGAAATAAACAGAAAAATGCTTTCTGAAATGGCAGTTTATGATGCTGCTGGTTTTGCAAAATTAATTGAGCAAGTAAAAGCTAATTAATTAAATTTATAAATAAGACTAAGACTGTTCTGCAGTCTTTTTTTATGCATTTATTTAAAGTATAATTCTTAAATAAATAAATTATTTTTAGATTGATTTATAATTTTTAGGGTAAATGTTAAATATATTTTTCTCTTTACATGAAATTTTACATATAAGGGGTTGTAAAAAAAATTTAAAGTGCTATAATGATTCAATCATTTCAAATAATTCTTGTAATATTGAGAATTATATAGATAATTAGAGGTAAATCATGAAATTAAAGTTAGAAGCTTTGCAAAAGAATCCATATATGGTTTTCCTGTTAAGTTTTGCAGCAATAATATTTGCAGGAACAATTCTTTTAAGCCTTCCTTTTGCTTCCCAAGATGGTAAAAGTGTAGGTTTTATTAATGCTCTTTTTACAGCAACATCAGCTACATGTGTAACTGGATTAGTTGTTGTTAATACAGCAGTACATTGGACATTATTTGGTAAAATTGTAATTATTGTTTTAATTCAAATTGGTGGACTTGGTGTTATGTCCATGACAGCTATAATAGCATTTTTTCTTGGAAAAAGAATTTCATTAAAAACAAGAGTTCTTATGATGGAAGAACGTGGTGCAGATGAAATACAAGGTGTAGTAAGACTTACAAAACATATATTAATATATACTTTTGCTGTTGAACTTATAGGAGCGATAATTCTTTCGTTTGTTTTTATTAGAGATTATGGATTACTCACAGGAATCGGTTTTTCAATTTTTCACTCCATTTCATCATTTTGTAATGCAGGTTTTGATTTGTTAGGAAATAGTGCTGTAAATTATGTGGATAACCCTATAATTAATTTTGCAATTTGTGTATTAATTGTAGTTGGAGGGTTGGGCTTTTATGTGTTTTGGGACATTTATGAAAGTAAAAGTTTCAAAAGGTTAACTCTTCATACAAAATTTGCATTAATTATTTCTGCCATACTAATAATTGGTGGAGCAGTGTTAATTTATGTAGTTGAACATGACAATTTAGGTACAATGGCAAATTTAAGTTTATCTGGTAAAATACAAGCATCCATATTCCAGTCTATTTCCCCAAGAACTGCTGGTTGGAATTCGGTTTTAATTGAAAATTTAAGAATGCCAACAGTTGCTTTAATGGTAGCTTTAATGTTCATTGGTGGTACATCAGCATCTACAGCTGGTGGTATTAAGACAACAACATTAGCTGTTTTACTAAGTTCAATTTATAATTTAGTAAAAGGAAAGCGGGATATTGAAGCGTTTGGTAAAAGAATAATGCCTGATACAGCTATTAAAGCAGCAATTATTTCCTGGATAGGAGTAATGTTAGTAACGGTAGTTACATTTGTATTATCAATTACTGAAGCTGATTCAGGTTATTCTTATTTGGATTTATTATTTGAAACTGTTTCAGCTTTTGCAACAGTTGGACTTACAAGAGGTATTACACCTGAACTTAGTGACTTTGGAAAAATTTTATTAGCATTTGTAATGTATATGGGTAGAGTTGGACCATTAACAATTGCATTTGCATTTATGAAAAATCATAGATATATAGGAAATTACACATATCCTGAAGGAAAAATTATAATTGGTTAAGGAGTAAATATGAAACAAATAATAGTAATTGGATGTGGAAGATTTGGTACATCCGTAGCAAAAACATTAAGTAAACTTGGACATGATGTAATGATAGTTGACTC
>JARBUP010000210.1 GCA_029239575.1 Bacillota bacterium | reverse complement strand
TGTTTTGTATTATTTGCTATTTTAACTAAAAATAACATAGTAGGAACTTCTGTTAATACTCCAACTGTAGTTGCAAGGGCAGCAGGAGATGTTGGCCCAAATAATGCTATGGCTACTGCTACAGCAAGTTCAAAAAAGTTTGACGCTCCTATCATTCCAGCTGGAGCTGCAATATTGTATTGTAATCTAAGTGCTTTACTTGCAAAATATGCAATAAAGAAAATAAAAAATGTTTGTATTGTTAATGGCACTGCAATTAAAACAATATGCAAAGGATTATTAAGTATTATTTCACTTTGGAATGCAAATATTAAAACTAATGTTAGCAAAAGTCCAATAGTTGTAGCATTGTCAAATTTAGATAAAAATTCATTTTCAAAATATTCTAGACCGTTCTTTTTAACAACATGAAGTCTCGTAAGAATTCCACCTGCTAAAGGTACAACAACAAACAAAACAACTGATAAAATTAAAGTTTCCCATGGAACACTTACATCACTTACTCCAAGTAAAAATTTAACTATAGGAACAAATGCAACAAGTATTATTAAATCATTTGTAGCTACTTGAACAACTGTGTATGCTGGGTTACCTTTAGTCAATGTACTCCAAACAAATACCATTGCAGTACATGGAGCTGCTCCAAGAAGTATAGCACCTGCCAAATATTGCTTTGCAAGATCCGGCGTTATAAAATTACTAAACACAACATAAAAGAAAAATGCTGCAATAAAATACATTGTAAAAGGTTTTATTAACCAGTTAGTAATCCATGTTACATATAAACCTTTTGGATTGTTTCCTATATTTTTTAAACTTTTAAAATCTACTTTCATCATCATAGGATAAATCATTACCCAAATTAACACTGCCATTGGTATTGATATTTTTGCATATTCAAATTTATTTAAAAATGTAGGAATTGAAGGTAAAAATTTACCTATTAACACTCCTACTACCATACAAGCAGCCACCCAAAGAGATAAATACTTTTGAAAAAAACCTATACCTTGTGAATTTTCATTACTCATAATAATCCTCCATTTAATTTTCACACATATTTTTTAATTTACAACCACTAAAATTTTCAGAATCCTTTTCATAAAATGGCAATTCTTTTATTTTTATAATTAAGTATTTATATAAATCCTCATTATTTTTAATAAATTCATCGCTGATTTTATAATATGTCCATTGTGCTGTTTTATAACTTTCAAAAATTCCTGCTTTTTTAAGTACATTTAAATGTCTTGAAACATTAGATTGTGTAAGCCCTAAACATTCTTCAATTTCACATACGCACATTTCTCCTTTAAACATTTGAGATATTATGCGAAGTCTTGTTTCATCTGCTAATGCTTTTAAAATATCAGTCAAATTTAACCTCCTATTGGCAAATGCGTATATGATTATATACTCATATGCATTTGTTTTTAAAAGCCATTTTCATGGCCTTTAATATTAATATTCATCTATAAAGAAATTATAAATATTATATAGATATTTGTCAATGCGTTTTTTGCAAAATATTTGTAAAATTATTGTAAAGTTAAATTTGTTTTAATTTCATAGCATCATAAAATTTCTTTAAATTTTCAGGCAATATATAATCAAGTTCAAGTTCTTCATTTTTTTGCTGATTAACACCATAAACTTCTTTTAAAATACCTTCAATTACCATAGCTTTTGGAGGAATTTCATATTCATTTCCTTGATATATAAAAACTCTACAGTTAACATCATCGCCACACAAATCTCCGCAAGACTTGCACGAATTTTCTTTTACTTCCATTTGAATATCACGACCATTTATACGAATAGTTGGAGAGCTTACAAATTTATATTTTATAGCAAGCGCCTCACTATTTACATTTATTTTATTAATTATTAATTCTACTCCTGCTGCATCAAGTAATTTTGTAATATCTAAAAGTGATTCATAGAGAATTAAATCCGTTCCCATACATCGTTCACATTCAGTTAAATCAAGATATAAAAAGTCTATGTTCACTTTTGTTTTTTTACTTTCAGAAGTTGAGTCGCAGCATCCTGAACTGCATGAACAACATGAAGATTCATTACAACTATTTTCCATACCATTCTCCTTTATATAATAGAGTTTTATAAATCTCAATAATTTTAATTAAATTATTTTTTCTAAAATCTTAATTATCTCTGCTGATTTTAATACTTTTCCGTATGATACTACTTTTTCATCAATTACTAATGCTGGTGTTTGCATAACACCATAGCTAACTATGTCTTTCATATTTTCTACCTTTATAACTTCTGCTTCAATTCCTTTTTCTTTTAAAGCTGTTTCTGTGTTTTCCTTTAATGTTAAACAATTTTTACATCCTGAACCTAAAATTTTAATTATCATATTATTTCTCCTTATAATTTTATTTTTGTTATATTAAAATATTTAAATATTAAAAAACTACATATTTACTTTAATTAAATAAAAAGGTAACCAAAAGCATTAAAAGAATATCCAATTATTATAATTCCTGCTGTAACAATTCCAAAAAATATTGATAGCAATTTAGGTTTAACAACTTGTTTAAGCATTATCAATGAAGGTAATGAAAGAGCCGTCACTCCCATCATAAATGACAATACTGTACCTAATCCTACACCTTTTAAAACTAAAGCTTCAGCAATAGGTAAAGTTCCAAATATGTCAGCATACATTGGTATCCCAACAAACGAAGCAACTAATACTGAATACCATTTATCCTGGCCTAAAACTGCCGATATTATTGATTCTGGAATCCAATTATGTATTGCAGCACCAATCCCTACTCCTATTAGAACATATTTCCACACTCTTTTAATTATTGCTATTACTTGTTCTTTTGAAAATTCTATTCTCTCTTTTACAGTAAGTTCTTCTTGTTCTATATCTACAGATTTATTTCCATATACATAGGGCTCTACATATTCTTCAAGTTTTAATTTACTAATTATTGTTCCACCAGTAACTGCAAGCAAAAGTCCTACTATTACATATGTGATTGCTATTTTCCAATTAAATATGCTTGCTAAAAGTATTACAGATGCTAAGTCAACAAGAGGTGATGATATTAAAAATGAAAATGTAACTCCAAGAGGTAAACCAGCACTTGTAAATCCTATAAATAACGGTATGGATGAACATGAGCAAAATGGTGTAACCGTACCAAGTAAAGCTCCTAATAAATTTGCCTTAATTCCCTTAAAACCGCCCAATATTTTCTTTGTTTTTTCTGGCGGAAAATAACTTTGAATATAAGAAATTGCAAATATTAAAACTGATAACAAAATAAATATTTTCACTACATCATATATAAAAAAGTGAACACTTCCTCCAACACGTTCATTAACATTTAGTTTAAATACATTTTCAACTAATAATTTAATCAAATCTGAAAGCCACTGCATTTTAAGCAGTTGAGTATTTATCCATTGAAACACAAACATTTTTATTCCCCCTAAAATTTTAATTATTTTAACTTTTAATATTTACACCTATAGCATCAATAAAATTTTTCAACTTTTTCAGGTTAAAATCATTTATTGTATATTTCATCCAAACACCATCTTTTCTTGAGTCAACTAAACCACTTTCACATAGAATTTTCATATGATAAGATAAAGTTGGTTGTGTTATGTGAAACTCTTCTAAAATTTTGCAAGCACATAACTCCCCATCAGAAAGCATTTCAAATATTTTCACCCTTGTTACATCTGACAAGGCTTTCATAAACATAGCATAATCTTTATAATTTTTTTCCATATTATCTCCTGTTGAATATTGATAATTATCTATATCTATTATATTCATTATATAGATAACTGTCAATATGTATTACATAAATTATTCGTCGAATAATTACAGTTTATTTACTTCGAATTTTATGATATAATTTTTGTTATATCATAAGTGCAAGCCGCAAATCGGCTTCTTCACACTGATACAATAAATACACTAAAGACAAAGACGTTAGTCTTGTATCAAAGATAGTATTTATTATATAATAATTAGAGGTAAGCTATGTTAGAAGGAAAAAACAAAGATTTTATTGGTGAAGTATTAACATTTTGGGATAAACTAAATTTACAAGAACAAAATCTTATTTTAAATAATACAAATATTGTAAATTATAAACAAAGCGATAATATTCATAGTGGTGAAAATGATTGTGTCGGAGTTTTATTAATAAAAAGCGGTGAACTTAGAACTTACATACTTTCTGAAGATGGAAGAGAAATTACTCTTTACAGATTAACAAGCGGTGATGTGTGTATTTTATCGGCATCATGCATTTTAAAAAGTATTACATTTGATGTTTTTATTGATGCAGAACAAGACAGTGAAGTACTTATTATTAATTCATCTGTTTTTGCGAAAATTTGCAAAGATAATATTTACGCAGAAAATTTTTCTAATCAAACAACAGCGGAACGTTTTTCTGATGTTATGTGGGCAATGCAACAAATACTTTTTATGAGTTTTGATAAAAGACTTGCAATTTTTATTCTTGATGAAGTTAATAAAAACAGTAGTGATTCAATACAAATGACACATGAACAAATAGCTAAATACATAGGTTCTGCAAGAGAAGTTGTTTCAAGAATGCTTAAATATTTTGAAAATGAAGGGTATGTAAAACTCTTTAGAGGTGGTTTGCAAGTTCTGGATAAAAAAGCATTAAGAAAAATAATTTAAAATACAGGGCAATTAAGTTGCCCTGTATTTTTTAGTTTTATTAATTAGATTGTAAATTCAAATTAGATCCGTTGCCAAAACCATTACATTGTCCTCTACCAAATCCCTGGCCGTTTCCGTTACCCATCATTCTTCCAAATCCTGCTCCCATTCTTTTGCCTGAACCGTCACAGTTTACTTGATTTTCTTTAATGGTATTATAAATATCATCTGCTTCTTCCTGTGTCAGAGTTTCATCTTTTACTCTTTGATCTAATAAAGCTTTTTTGTTTTCTAACATTTCATTTTTAAATTCCTGAAGTTTTCCTTCATCATTTGCTATTGTTCCATAAGTTTTTTCTGTTGTACTTCTTATTTCTACAATCTCATCAACACTTTTTCCTGTTAATCCAGCGATTATTTCAGCAGGATTTTGGTAATCAGCTGATGCAAAAGCTGTAATTGTTGTAGCACCTAATGCTAATACTGCTGTTCCTAAAACTATTAATTTTTTTAATCTTGTCATTTTATTTCCTCCATTTATTTTATTTATTTCTTTCTTAAATAAATAATACAAAAGCTTTATGTCAAAATTATGTTTTTTATATTTT
>JARBUP010000209.1 GCA_029239575.1 Bacillota bacterium | reverse complement strand
GTTTTTTAATGGTTTAGATCCTGGAAATGACATAAGTGTTTTTCTTCCCATAACCACAACTTTATTTAGTGTTACATTTTTAAAAAATTTCATGTCATCAGGTAAATCAAATAGCAGACAATTATCACATCCTATTCCCCACTCTTTTGTAACAGCAACTATTAAATTCATAAAAACTCCTTGCTTTTTGTATTCTTATTTTTTTGATACTTCAGCTTTAGGGACGGACCTTTTTTTGACATGGCCTATCTTTAAGGCTTTAAGGTCCGTCCCTGGCCCCTTTCATTGGTCCCGTCCCTTACTTTATATTGCAATAGGTACTTTAACTTTAAATGAGTTAAAATTATAATTTTCTAATTTAAAGCTATCAACTGTAAAATCATAAAAGCTTTTGATGGCTGCATCTATTTCAAGTTTAGGTGCTTCATGTGATTCTTGTTTAATTAATTCTTCTATAATAGGAACATGTCTGTCATAAATATGTGCATCAGCTATTACATGAACTAATTCTCCAGCTTGTAGGCCGCTGATTTGAGCCATCATATGAACTAAAATTGAATATTGAACTACATTCCAGTTATTAGCAGCAAGCATATCCTGTGAACGCTGATTTAATATAGCATTTAATTTATTTCCTGATACATTAAATGTCATACTATATGCGCATGGATAAAGGTGCATATTATGTAAATCTTCAAAATTGTAAATATTAGTCATAATACGTCTTGAACTTGGATTGTTTTTCAAGTCAAATATAACTCTATCAACTTGATCAAAATCTCCTTCTTTATATTTATGTTTAATGCCTAATTGATAACCATATGCTTTTCCAATTGAGCCTGTTTCATCCGCCCATGAATCCCAGATGTGACTGTTTAGATCATTTACATTGTTTGATTTTTTCTGCCATATCCATAAAAGTTCATCTACTGCCGCTTTAAAATTTGTTTTTCTAAGTGTCAATATTGGAAAACTGCTACTTAAGTCATATCTATTCACTAAACCAAATTTTTTAATAGTGTATGCTGGAGCTCCATCTTCCCATCTTGGTCTTACATCATAATCTTTATCCCAAACACCGTTTTGTAATATATCTTTGCAACTATCTATAAATAATTTATCTGCAATATTCATTTAAACGCTCCTTAAAAATATTTGTTAATTTAAAACTATTATATATTAATTTAAATATAATTAAAAGAATAAATTAAAATATACAACATATAATATTTTTAATATTATTTTTAAAATAATTCAAAATTATTCTTGACAAAATTATTATTTTAAATATAATTAGTATAAATGAATATTCAGCAATGACGGGAAGAGTAATATATGATTAAGTCAAAGAGAGATAGCGTCGGTGGGAGTCTATCACAGCATCATATACGAAGAACATCCTTGAGCTTCTGATCAAAATTGTTTATATAAACAAAAGTAGACTCAGACGATCCGCGCGTTTAGCGGCATAGATATGTAAGTATCTATTGAGTGAGCATGCAAATGCTAAATTGGGTGGTACCGCGAATATAACTTCTTCGTCCCTTTGTAGGGATTAAGAAGTTTTTTTTATTTTAAAATATAAATTTGGAGGAAAACAACATGTCATTAGAAAAATTAATAATACCAGAGTCTTACACAAGCAAATTATCAGTATTAGAAACACAAATAGCAATTAAAAAAATAAAAGATTTTTTCGAAAATGAATTATCTAAAAACTTATCTTTAATAAGAGTATCTGCTCCATTAATGGTTAGACCTGAATCAGGTTTAAACGATGATTTAAACGGAATAGAAAGAGCAGTAGCATTTGATATGTTAGAAACTCAATATGATGTAGAAATAGTTCAATCTCTTGCTAAATGGAAAAGAAATGCCCTTCACAAATATAGATTTGACACTTATACAGGTCTATACACAGATATGAACGCAATTAGAAGAGATGAAGATTTAGATAACATACATTCTATTTACGTTGACCAATGGGACTGGGAAAAAATAATAAAAAAAGAAGACAGAAACTTAGATACATTAAAAATTATAGTAAAAAAAATATATGCTGCATTTACAGCAACTGAGCTTTATTTAGAAAGTTTATATCCATTTTTAAGAAATGAACTTCCTGAAGAAATATATTTTATTACTACTGAAGAACTTCTACAGTTATACCCAGATAAAACACCTAAAGAAAGAGAATATTTAATAACTAAAGAGCATAAAGCAGTATTTTTAATGCAGGTTGGAGGCAAATTATCCGATGATACAATACACGATGGACGTGCAGCTGATTATGATGACTGGAATTTAAACGGAGATATATTATTCTATTTTAAAACTCTCGATATAGCTTTAGAACTTTCTTCTATGGGAATAAGAGTTGATAAAGATTCCCTTTTAAAACAGCTTGAAGAAAGAGACCAAATGAGAAAATCTCATTTCCCATTCCACAAAGATATAATAGAAGAAAATCTTCCTTTCACAGTGGGCGGTGGTATTGGCCAATCAAGAATATGTATGTATTTCCTACAAAAGGCACATATAGGAGAAGTTCAATCTTCAGTATGGTCACAGGAAATGATTGATGTATGCCAAGAAAATGAAATTCACTTGCTTTAATATAAAAACTTTTAAAAGCGAATTTTAAATAAATATAAAAGCTTCTCAGTTTTAATTGAGAAGCTTTTAATTTACCTTTTAATTTTAGTGACGGTCCTTCTTTTGAAGTGGTCTAAGCTTGAGGGCTTTAAGGACCGTCTCTTTAATTTTTTTATCTTATTTGGCCATTTCCATAAATAATATATTTTGTAGTAGTTAGTTCTTTTAATCCCATAGGACCTCTTGCATGTACTTTTTGTGTGCTTATTCCTATTTCAGCTCCAAATCCAAATTCAAATCCGTCCGTGAACCTTGTAGATGCATTAACATAAACAGCTGCAGCGTCAACTTCATTTAAAAAACGCTGAGAATTTGTATAGGATTCTGTTATTATAGCTTCAGAATGACCTGTATTATATTTATTTATATGCTCAATTGCTTCTTTAACATCATTCACAACTTTAACAGAAATTATATAATCAAGAAACTCTCTTCCATAATCTTCTTCTGTGGCTGGTATAACGTCAGGACAAACTTTAATAGTTTCATCACAACCTCTAACTTCCACATTTTTTTCCTTTAATTTTTTTACTGCTTCTGGCAAAAATTTATCTTTAATATCTTTATGAACAAGAAGGCTTTCACATGCATTACATACGGACACTCTTGAAGTTTTAGCATTTAATAAAATATTAATAGCCATGTCCAAATCTGCAAACTCATCAACATAAATATGGCAATTTCCAGTTCCCGTTTCAATTACAGGCACTGTTGCATGTTTAACAGCAGTTTTTATAAGTCCTGCCCCTCCCCTTGGAATTAAAACATTTAAATATTCATTTAACTTCATAAATTCTGAAGCAGTTTCCCTTGATACATCTTCAATGAGTTCAATAGCACCTTCATTAATTCCTGATTCTTTTAATGATAATTTCATTATGCGAACAAGCTCTTTATTAGAATTAATTGCATCCTTAGAACCTCTAAGCATTACAGCATTAGAAGATTTAATACATAATGCTGCAGCATCTACAGTTACATTAGGACGTGACTCATATATAATTCCAATTACTCCAAGAGGAACTCTTTTTCTTCCTATAACAAGACCATTTGGCCTTTTAATCATTTGCAAAACTTCACCTATTGGATCTTCAAGTTCAGCAATTTGATTTACACCTTCAGCAATTGATTTTATTCTTTCTTCATTAAGCATTAGCCTGTCAACCATAGATTCAGGCATATTTATGCTTCTATAATTTTCTATATCTATTTTATTTTTTTCAATAATTTCTTGTGTATGTTTAATTAAATTTTCTGCTATTTTTCTTAACGCGTTATTTTTAATTTCACTTGATACATTCATAAGCTCATATGAAGAAGCTTTAGCTTTTTTACCTTTTGTTATGAGTTCATTCATATTTACACCTTCTTTCCTTTAAATAAAGTTCCAACTTGTTTACCATCCAAAATATCATATAGTGATTCAAGATTTTGCCCATTTGTTATGACCATATCAATTCCCGCTTCTACAGCTATTTTAGCAGCGGCTATTTTTGTAGCCATACCACCTGTTCCAACGATGCTTCCAGCATCCCCTGCAGCTTTTTCTATATCTAAAGTTATTTCTTCTATTATAGGAATTAATTTTGCATCTATTTTTTTCTGAGGGTTACCATCATAAAATCCGTCTATGTCAGTTAATATAATAAGTTTGTCTGCATTTATTAATGTAGCAGTTATGGCTGACAAAGTGTCATTGTCCCCGTACACAAGCTCATCTACGGCAACAGTGTCATTTTCATTTACAATAGGAATTACTCCATAAGAAAGTAAAGTTTCAAAAGTGTTTATAATATTATTTCTGAACAAATCATTGTCCGTTATATCTCTTGTCAAAAGTATTTGTGAAGCCATTTGCCCATACTGAGAAAAAAGTTTATCGTAAACAAACATGAGTTCGCATTGTCCAACTGATGCTGCAGCTTGTCTTTCTTTTATGGATTTTGGTCTTTCTTTTAATCTAAGTTTAGCGACACCTGCTGTAATAGAACCTGATGTTACAAGTACAACATCATAACCTTTATTTTTAATATCTGATAAAACCATTGCAAGTTTATCCATAATTCTTAAGTTTAGACTTCCTGTATCGTGGGTAAGTGTTGATGTTCCAACTTTAATTACTATTCTTTTTTTATTTTTAATTTTTTCGTTTTTCAATTCCATGTGACCATCCTTAAAAATAATATTGTTAATATTGTACCATCAAAGAAGAAAAAAGCAAGGACTTTTTAACAATCGTAAAAACTACAATTGCCTAATTAATGCAAAATTAACTTTAGTTAGTAATTAGTATATATTATACCGTTTAGTCAACATTTTAATAAAAACACAAAAAATACTAAACTTTTATAAATTTAGTATTTAAGTATTATAATAAAGTTTCAATTATCTCATGGAATTGTCATTGACAAAACTTTTTACTTTCATTTTTTCATCAAAACCGCTTATTCTCATTGCTTCAGATGCTTCAGACTCGAAATTTTTTAAATAAATACTCATATCCCCATCTTTCGTATCATCATATCTAATACATCTAAATCCATCTTCGTACATTTTTTGTATTTTTTCAAATTCGTTCATATTTTATTATCTCCCCTAATTTTTAAATAGTTATATATATTATTCACAATAAGGGTCAAATTATGAGTAAATTAGCAAAATTTTTCATATTTTTTTAAA
>JARBUP010000208.1 GCA_029239575.1 Bacillota bacterium | reverse complement strand
TTATTTGCTGGTAATTTACTTCGTATGTATTTAAGATATGCTGAAAGACAGGGATGGAAAACTGAATTTATGTCAGCTAGTGATCAAGGTGTTGGCGGATATAAAGAAGTTATTTTTTCTATAAAAGGAAAAGGTGCATATTCTAAATTAAAATATGAAAGTGGTGTTCATAGAGTTCAACGTGTACCTGATACAGAATCAAGCGGACGTATTCACACTTCATCTGCAACAGTTGCAGTTTTACCTGAAGTTGAGGATATAGATGTAGATATAAATCCAAATGATTGTAGAGTGGATGTGTTCAGATCATCAGGTAACGGAGGACAGTGTGTAAATACAACTGACTCTGCAGTAAGACTTACACATATTCCAACAGGCATAGTTATTTCTTGCCAGGATGAAAAATCACAGCTTAAAAATAAAGATAAAGCTTTTAAAATATTAAAAGCAAAATTATATGATAGATATTTACAGGAACAAAGCGATGAGCAAGCTAAGGATAGAAAAAGCCAGGTAGGTTCAGGTGATAGAAGTGAGAGAATAAGAACTTACAACTATCCACAAGGTAGAATTTCAGATCATAGAATCAATTTAACATTGTATAAATTAGATTCGTTCTTAGATGGAGACATAACAGAAATGCTTGAAGCGTTAATCACTTCTGATCAAGCAGAAAAATTAAAAACTGTTTCAGCATAATGTCAAAGATTATTTTTATTTTGTCATGCTGAGCGATAGCGAAGGATCTTATTATTTCAATAATTAATAGATTCTTCGCGACCTTCAGAATGACACCTTAAGGGTTTGTCAATAGTCTGAAAGTGGCTTTCTAAATACCCTAATGGTAAAATTACACAATTAATATGGAGTGCAAAATGAGAATAGATAAATATTTAAAAAATGCTCGTGTAATAAAAAGAAGAACTGTGGCAAAAGAAGCATGTGAACAAAGCAGGGTTTTAGTAAATGGAAAAGTTGCTAAGCCAGGTACAGAAGTTAATGTCGGAGATGAAATTGAAATTATTTTTGGAACAAAACCAATGAAAATTAAAGTGGAACAGCTTTTAGAACATGTTATGAAAGATGATTCTAAAACAATGTATAGCATTATAAACAATGATATAAACAATGATTAATCTATATAAGCTATTATCAAACTAAATTATTAAAAATTTTGGTTAAAAAGTTGAAAAATTGGGTATAATAATTTGGTTAAAACGCAAAAAATCATTCATGACTTTTTGGTAAATAATCATAATATAGTAACAAAATAAATACATAAAATATAAATTATTTAACTCAATTTAAAATAAATTAGGGAGAGGTGTATTATGGAATTAAAAGGAAGTAAAACAGAACAAAATTTATTAACAGCATTTGCTGGAGAATCACAGGCACATGTAAAGTATTCATATTATCAATCAAAAGCTAAAAAAGATGGGTATGAACAAATATCTCAATATTTTGCTGAAACAGCTAAAAATGAAAAAGAACATGCAAAAATCTGGTATAAATTATTATTTGACGGAATAGCTGAAACAGCTACAAATTTAAAAGATGCTGCAGCTGGAGAACATTATGAATGGACTGACATGTATGCAGGTTTTGCTAAAATAGCTAAAGAAGAAGGTTTTGATAGAATAGCTACTTTATTTGAAGGTGTTGCTGTTATAGAAAAACGTCATGAAGAAAGATATTTAGCTCTTTTAAGTAATTTAGAAAAAGAAAAAGTATTTAAAAAAGATGAAGAAGTTTCATGGATTTGTACTAATTGTGGTCATATCCATTATGGAAAAGAAGCTTTAAAAGTTTGTCCAGTATGTGCACATCCACAAGCATATTTCCAAGTTCACTTAGAAGATTATTAAAAATAATTATAAAATTACCGGGAAACCGGTATTTTTTTATTTAAATAAGTACTTGAACATTAACCTAAATATGTTATAATTAAAAACAAAAATATATTAAAATACATTTTTAATAACGTATTCGATAAAAAATGAGGAGATACATATGGCAAATTTGTGGAGTGGAAGATTTGAAAAAGAAATGGATTCCATAGTAGAAGAATTTAATGCATCCATTAATTTTGATAAAAGACTTTATGATTGTGATATAAATGGAAGCATTGCTCATGTAACAATGTTATCTGAACAAGGAATAGTAACAGAAGATGAAAAAATAAAAATAATTGAAACTTTAAAACAAATTAAAGTTGAAATAGACAACGGAGAAATAGAATTTTCCGTAAAAGATGAAGATATACATATGGCAATTGAAGGAATATTAATAAAGCGTCTTGGTGATACGGGCAAAAGACTTCATACTGCAAGAAGTAGAAACGATCAAGTTGCAGTTGATACAAGGTTATATGTTAAAAAGGAAATACTAAATATAGTAGAAAATTTAAAATATATGGAAGAAGTTTTATTAGAAAAAGCTGATAAATATCATGATCAAATTATGATTGGATTTACTCATATGCAACATGCACAGCCAGTAACAATAGGATTTCATTTAATGGCATATTTTCAAATGTTTAAAAGAGATATTGAAAGGTTTAAAGATGCATATGAAAGAACTGATTATTGCCCTCTTGGTGCATGTGCGTTAGCTGGAACAACTGTTCCTATAAATAGACATAGAACTGCTGAGTTATTAGGATTTAAAAATGTAACTGAAAATGCAATGGATTCAGTAAGTGATAGGGATTATGTTTTAGAGGTTGAAAGTGCTGCATCCATATGCATGATGCATATAAGCCGTTTTGCAGAAGAATTCGTATATTGGAATTCACAAGAATTTAGTTATATATCAATAGATGATAGCTTTTGTACAGGCTCAAGTATAATGCCACAAAAGAAAAATCCTGATATGGCAGAGTTACTAAGAGGAAAAGTTGGTAGAGTTTATGGGAATTTAGTTCAGCTTTTAACAGTTATGAAAGGAACTCCATTAGCTTATAATAAAGACTTTCAAGAAGATAAAGAAGGTTTATTTGATACAATAGACACTTTGAAAAAAAGCTTGATTATTTTTGCAAAAATGATTGAGAAAACTGAATTTTTAATGGATAATATATCAAAACAATTAAATAAAGGTTTCTTAAATGCAACTGACATAGCTGAACACTTTGTAAAAATGAATATACCATTTAGAGAAGCACATGAATTAGTAGGAAAAATGGTTAAATACTGCGAAGTAAATAATATGGATTTTGTAGATTTGAATGACAGGGACCTAAATAAAATAGATGAAAAATTAAGTAAATCTTTGCTTCCAGAAGATTTAAGTATGGAAGGCTGTGCAAAAGGAAGAGTGTCATACGGTGGAACAGCGCCTATTGAAGTATTAAGACAAATTAACGTAGGTAAATCGTGGTTGCATCAACAATAAAGGGGTCGAAGGGGACGGCATCCTAAAGCCCACCTGACTTTCCACGTCAAAAAAGGATCCGTCCCTCAAGGGTGATCAGCAAAACCAAGAGTTTATAGACTCTAAAGTTAAATTAAGGTAAGTTATTTGAATTAAAATTTATAAATTTATTGGAGGATAGCATGAATTACAATGAAGAAGCATTGAAAATGCATGAAGAGTTTAAAGGAAAATTAGAAGTAAAAAGCAAAGTAAAAGTAGCTAATAGGGATGATTTATCTACAGCATACACTCCTGGAGTTGCAGAGCCATGTAGAAAAATTCATGAAGACATAGAAAATGTTTATAAATACACTGCAAAAGGAAATCTTGTAGCAGTATTAACAGATGGTTCAGCAGTTCTTGGATTAGGAAATATAGGAGCTGAAGCGTCCATGCCTGTAATGGAAGGTAAAGCTGTTTTATTTAAAAATTTCGCTAATGTTGATGCATTTCCTATATGTGTTAAATCTCAAGATATAGAAGAAATTATAACTGTAGCTAAAAATATTGCTCCAACATTTGGAGGAATTAACCTTGAAGATATACAAGCTCCAAAATGTTTTGAAATTGAAAAAAGACTTCAGGATATGTTAGACATACCAGTATTCCACGATGATCAACATGGAACAGCCGTTGTTGTTTCAGCTGCTTTAATAAATGCATTAAAATTAACTAATAAAAATATGGAAAATATAAAAGTAGTTTTAAATGGACCTGGAGCTGCAGGAACAGCTATTATTAAAATGCTTTTATCATTAGGAGTTAAAGATATAATTGCATGCGACAGTAAAGGAATAGTTGTAGAAGGTCGTGAAGGTAATCTTAACGCACATAAAACAGAGCTTGCTCAAATAACAAACAAAGAAAAATTAAGCGGAAGTTTAAAAGATGCATTGGTAGGTGCAGATGTGTTCATAGGCGTTTCAGCACCAAATTCTGTAACTGAAGAAATGGTAAGTTCCATGAATAAGGATTCAATTGTATTTGCTATGGCAAATCCAACACCAGAAATTATGCCTGATTTAGCTAAAAATGCTGGTGCAAAAGTAATTGGAACTGGAAGATCTGATTTTCCTAATCAAATAAACAATGTACTTGCTTTCCCTGGAATTTTTAGAGGGGCCCTTGATGCAAGAGCTAAAAAAATTACAGAGCAAATGAAAGTTGCAGCAGCATATGCTATAGCAGGATTAATAAATGATGAAGATTTAACAGTAGATTATGTAATACCAGGACCATTTGATCCAAGAGTTGTAAAAGCAGTATCTAAAGCAGTAGCAGATGCTTGGGAAAATAAATAATTAGTTTAAAAATAATGCGATTTTTTATATTGTAAATAGACAAAAAATTTAGGGACGGACCCATTTTCTTCTTTGGGTCCGTCCCCAAATTTAATGGTCTATTCCATAACGTGATAGTACGCCTTGGGAGTAATAGTGTTTTATTTCTGTCATTTCTGTAACTAAATCGGCTATTTCAATTAACTCTTCTGGTGCATATCTACCCGTTAAAACTACTTCAGTTTCATATTTTTTATTTTTTAAAATTTCAATTACATCTTGTATAGAAAATAACTTAAAATATAAAGCTATATTTATTTCATCCAATATAACAAGATCATATTCACCGTTTAATAATAATTCTTTGCATTCTTCAAGTCCTTGGATATTTGCTTTAATATCTTCTGCTGATGGTTCTCTATTTATATAACATCCAGTACCTAATTGTTTGATAACTATATTATCTAAATAATTTTCTATTTTTGTTTCATTATATTTCATGTTTTTTACAAATTGACCTATAAAAACTTTTTTACCTGAAAGTGCAGCTCTAATAGCAAGACCAAATGCTGCAGTTGTTTTTCCTTTACCATTTCCAGTATAAATTTGTATGTATCCTTTTTCCATTAATTCTCCTCTTATGAATAAGAGTGATATACTCTTAAAATATATTAAATAAAAAGCTAAGTT
>JARBUP010000207.1 GCA_029239575.1 Bacillota bacterium | reverse complement strand
TCTTTTAACTTATTTATTGCATCATGGTTTATATAATCTATGTCTTGTAATAAAACTGTATAAAGTTCAGATTCAACATCAGTATCAACAATACTTATAACATTGTTTTCTGAATCAAATTCCATTTTTAATCTTTTCAATAATACAGGATGATATATATTTTCCCTTGGATTTTCAGTTAATAATCCATCTCCGACCATTAATTCTATAGTTTCAGATTCCTTATCAAGAGAAATATAGTTCAAGTATAATTCTGTGAAAAAACTTCTTGTTTTATCAATTCTAATTTGATCTTGTACCCATTTGTCACGTGATTCTTTCCATATATCAAAATCTTTAATTCTTTTTTTAGAATCATCAAATTTTTCATCCAATACTTCATCAAAATCAAGTATTTCAATTTCATTTGTATATTTAAGATAACTTTCTTTAACCCATCCAACAACTGATTGAGGCAACGATGGACAAGTAGAAAATTCAGGCTTTGACACTTTTAAAAACACCGTATTTTCAGAATCTAATTCATACTCGGAGTTTAAATCCGAGTTTATATTTATATTTGGAAAATTAATTGTTATATTTTCTTTATCATCAGGTATTTCATCAACAAATTTATGCCAAACTTGCTTATCTATATCTGTTATAAGCTTGTATTTAAGACCACATAATTCCCTAATACATTTAAATAATGCTATTAATTTATCTTGGTTTTCCATTTGTTGCTCCTTAATTGCTAAATAAATTGACATCCATTAATTATATTATAGAAGGTAGTTTTATTCAATATAAAATACCTTTTGAAAACCATATAAAAAAAGAGAAACTGTTTTATATCTTAACAGCTCTCTTATAATATTATGATTGTTTACCAGAAAGTTGCGACAAAGTCGCAAACTGGTACAATCGCAATATGATTATATTTTCCATTTTTATACAATTTTATTAAACTTTAAAAACTGTTTCATAATAATCTAAAATTATTATGATATCATTTAAAACATCTTCTAAAACAATATAATTAAAACCCTTAAAAATACCTTTTTCTTTGGAATGAAATAAATCAATAGTACCTTTAACTTCTCCAATGCTTGGTAATAAATCTGTCTCATAAATAGAATTTATAAATGATTCATAATACAAATCATTAGCATTTAAATTAGGCTTTATTCCATTTATATCTGCAAAGCTCAAAAATGAGTCATAAGTATTTGTAATAGCAAAAAATTTTCCTTCTTTTTTAATACATCTTGATAGCGAATCATTATTTTTAAAATGCGGTATTTTATGGACGGATTCCATATCTTTAATTTTTCCATAATTCAAAAGTATAAAATAAAATTCTGTTTTTAATAAATAAAGGTAATATCCATTATCTACTTCATAAAACCTAAAATTTGCACTTGAATTTATTTCATGTTCTATAAAAAACGATTCTTTATCATTATAGCAATTTGCAATAAATTGATTTAAAGCCATATTGAAATCAAACAAATATTCGCCAGTATTTTCATAAACATCTTTTCTAATGATCGATAATTCATTTGATAAATAAGCACCTTTTTCATTATCAATTATAACTTTTTTAAAAACTGGAAATGTATTAGCAACAAGCAAACAATCCTTAGTATACATAAAATCCCCCCCTTACAGGTTGCTTATTTTATTTATATTACGAGATTGTTTGATTTAGACTTACTATTTTAATCTTAAGTTTTTTGTCAAAGCTTTATTCAATTCACATTAAAAAAACTTGGTAAATACCAAGTTTCAAACTATTGATAAACCCTAAAATTGTATCCTTGACGTAGTGAAGGATCTATTAACCATTTAATAATAAGATCCTTCGCTTTCGCTCAGGATGACAAAAATAGTTCTTTGTCATCAGCTGAAACTTGGTAAATACCAAGTTTTATAATCAATTATCTAATTTTATAAAAACATCAACGTTATAATTTGGAAGCAAAAACGAATTTATATTGTTAATTGAAATTCTTACAGGTACAACCGTTTCACCGGAATTATTAAATGCCATTTGAGAAACATATATTACATTTCCTTCAAATTCTTTAGTTCGGTCTACAACAGGAACTATTGTTACTGACTGGCCTATTTTAACATCCTTAATGAATTCCTCTGCAACATTGGCTTCTACGATCAAACTATCTAAATTGCTAATAGTAAAAGCAATTTGTGTAGCATCTGTTATATGCCCTGCAGAATAATTAATATTATAAATTATTGCATTTTCATATTCAGATATAATTTGATTTTCTTTAATATAGGGCTTATTTAACTTGTTTTCTAAAGATGCAATATTGTTTTCTATTTGTGCTATGCGTTCAATTTGTATTTCTGTTTTATTTTTTTCGGATTCTTTATTTGCTTGGAACTGTTCTTGATTTCTATCATTTAACTCTTCTAAAGTCTTAAGTTCATATTCTATGTCTTCTATATTATTATTAGCTTCATCCATAGCCTTTTTAGAAATATTATATGTTTCCTGTGATATTGCACCGTCTTTAAAAAGATTTTCTTTTGAATTAAAATCTTTAACTGCTTGCTCATACAATTTTTTCGCAAATTCTAAATCATTTTTAAGTTTATTAATTTGTGAATCTTTATTTTCAATTGTTAAAGCCTTATAGCTTTTAACAGCATTTTGCTGTTCAAGTTTTGAGATATTTAGCTCAATTTTTTCATCCTGTATCTGCGATTGATACTGGGATAAGTCCAAATTTATGAGTGGTTCATTTAAAACTACTCGCTGGCCTTCTTTTACTAATACTTCTTTAACCACAGAAGGGAAATCAATTATAACATCCTTTGATTTTTCTGCTTTTATAATACCAAAAGCTTCAATAACTTTAGATTCTTGAGATAAATCTACTTCTTCTACAGTGGATGATTCTTGCCCTTTACTGCAGCTTGTCATAAAAATAGTTAAACATATTGTTAATAAAATAAAATAAAACTTTCTTTGCACCATCATTCCCACACCCTTCCATCTCTTACATTAATGATTCTATCGCTATATTTTGATGTCTCTAAAGAATGGCTTACCTGCAATATAGTTTTTCCTTTTTCACAATTAATTCTTTGAAACAATTTCATCACTTCCTCCGATGTTTTGCTATCAAGGTTACCTGTTGGCTCATCGGCTAAAATAATATCAGGATCATTAATGAGCGCACGAGCTATTGCAACACGTTGTTGCTGACCTCCTGACAACTCTCTCGGAGTGTGATTTTTCCTATCTGATAATTCTACTATACTAAGAATTTCATTAAGCTTTTCAGAGTATTTATTTATTTTTTTCCCATCCAACAATAGTGGAAGCATTATATTATCTTCTACAGTCAAATTAGGAACTAAATTATAAAACTGAAATACGAATCCAACTTCTCTGCGTCTCATGATACTTTGTTTTTCATCATTTAACGTAGAAATATCATTACCTTTTATTATAATTTTTCCCGTAGTTGGTTTATCCAAACCTCCTAAAAGATATAAGAGAGTACTTTTCCCAGAACCCGAAGGCCCCATAATTGTAATAAATTCTCCTTTATTAACGGACAGGTTAATATCCTTTAAAACTTCTACTTTAACAGTTCCCAGCATATATGTTTTATTCAGGTCTGTTACCTCAATAATTTTTTCCATAAGACCTCCATCATTCATATTTAACAGCTTCAATAATGTTTAACTTAGATGTTTTTAAAGCAGGTGAAATTGAAGCTAAAACTGCAATGAGAATTCCACCTATTAGTGAGCTGATAAATAAGCTCATAGAATAATGTATTGCTATAGGAATATCAATTGTCTGCATTAAATTTGGAACGGATAAAAGCATAAGCGTTCCTCCTATAATTCCTACAATTCCGCCTATAGAACCACCTGTAAGGGCTTCTATTAAAATCATTTTTAATGTTTGTTTTTTGCTAAGTCCAATAGAGCGAAGCATGGCTATGGACCGTTTTCTCTCTATAAAACTAATCATATAATTGTTAAAAACACCAAAGACACCTATTAGCATCGCTATAACAGAGAATGCTTGAAGAATAATCATAAATTGATTATTGGAATCGTAGTTTTTCTTTTCCATGCTGTTAATTGTATCTCCCCAAACTCCTTGCCTCATAAATTTATCCTGTATTGTTAATAGAACTTCGTTTGGATCTTTAGACGTTTTAATATAAAAGCTGTCATAGCTTTGCTGTTTCATATCCATTTTATAAAATTTCTGTGATATAATTGCATTGCTACCGTTAGCCATGATAGAATCAAAAAAACCAATCACTTTGTATGTTTTAATGCCACTTTTCATTTCAAGAATGAGCTCATCTCCAATATTCAATCCTAATCTTTCCTTAGCCATGTTTGCTATAAAAATATTTCGTCCTTCATCCAATTGTCTAAAAGCTTCTTTAACATCCATGTTTTTGTCCATACGGAAAGCAACATAGTCATTGTATTTTTTAATATCAACGCCTTGAAGGTATCTAATAGTATAATCTTTATCAGAAACTTTTACACCTTCCCAGGATTCAAATGCTCCATATGTGCCTTTGACACCGTCCACACTTCGCAAAATTTGTTCTGTGTTTTTATCTCCTTCGTATAACCTAACCATTATATCAAAATTCCAATCCTTATAGGCATTTAATACTTCTATACCAACACTTGAGCTTATTGTATTGATCATAAGAAGAGTTGAAATTCCAATAGCAAGTAGTGAAACATTATTTAAAATATTTTTATTGCCATTTAAGTTTTTTACAGCAAGAATTCCTTCATTTCCAAAAACAGAACCATAAATTCTTTCAAATATTTTCAAAAAATATTTAGTTATATAAGGTACGCAAATGATTACAGCTATAGTTGATATCATAAGACATAAAACATTTACAAATAACGCCAGCGATTTAGGTGCTATTTTAGGCAAGATTACGGAAAGAATAAGCATAGTAATTCCAGCATATGTTTTCCATTTCTTATTAATAGTTTTTCTTTCTGTATTATTAAGCACAAGATCTTTAATAGGAATTTTAGAAGCCTTGCTTATGGGCAGCCACGAACTTACTAAAGCAACTGCAATAGCGAGTATAAATGCAACCACTAAATTAACAAACCCAAATTTTATAGATACATTCATTTGGCCGTTATAAGGATCTGCCGCCATAATGGTAGTGATGAGGTAAAGAATTCCAATACCAAGTATGTCACCAAAAATACCTCCAAGCAAACCATATGTAAAACTTTCACCTATTAAAACAGTATCAGTCATTCTTTTAGTAGCTCCAATGCTTCTAAAAGTTCCTATGACCGGCAAACGCTCTGTTGTAATAACTTTGAAAGTAGAATAAATAATAAACACACTTATGAAAAGCACCATT
>JARBUP010000206.1 GCA_029239575.1 Bacillota bacterium | reverse complement strand
TAAATTAACATTGTTGTATAGATTTGTATTAAAATTCTGAAAAATCAAAATATAATAATAAAAAAAGTTTATACCCTGAAATAAATAATAAATACTCGAATATATTATATATAAGATAATTTTTCACTTGGGCCCCCAAGTATAAATTATTAGAGAGGCTGTGCTGTTGGTACAGTCTCTTTTTTATTATAGTGATTAAATTAAGTATAATAAAGAAAATTTAAATAAATAAGAAAAAAACATAGTTTATATTATTATATATAGGTTTTTTAATTTATTTTCAACTAATTTGACTTATTTTGGACATTGGGTTATAATATATATAAATGATTTGTATTTGCAATTTATTAGTGCACAATTCAAAGGAGGATTTAAAATGGAGTTTGTTGGGGAATTAGTAGAACATAAAACCTTTGGTACAGGAAAAATAACAGAATTTAATGATATATATATTGTAGTGAAATTTGAAGATGATACTTTAAAAGATTTTGTATATCCTGATGCTTTTGATTTATATTTAAAATTAATTAATCAGACATTATATAAGCAAGTTAAAGAAAAGTTAGATATTCACAAGAAAAAAGAAGCTGAAAAAGAATTAAGAGAAATAGAACGTAAAGAAGAAGCTCATAAACTTAAATTATTGAAAACTGAAATAGAAAACTCGAAAAAAATTAGTATTAAAAAAATTGATTCTAATATAGTTTTTAAATGTAATTATTGTGACGGTGGCTCTAATAATAATGGTATAGGATATAAGTCTGTTTGCAGTGATGAAATTATTAACTATAATATCAATATTGCTAAAAACAAGGTATGTAGTGAACTTGAATGCAACTGTAATCAATATTTGATAGAAAATATAACAAGATCAGAGCTTGAAGACAGGAATAATGAAAATAAAAATTTCTGTTATGAGAGAAAGTTATTAAATAATTGGTTTTCTTATCCTGATTTAAGTTTTATTGCGAAAAATGGAGCAAAAGTTAAGAGTTTGAAAAATGTAAATCAAGGAAGTCTTGTTTTATTATCAACAGTATTACCTAATGAGAAGGAAAAAGATAGGATTATTTTTGGTGCTTATTTATTACAAGATGATTATTTATTTGCTTATAATACAGAAGGATATCTGAAAGCACACGATAAATATAGAGTGGAATTATCTTTGGATGAATCTAAAAAAATTAGATTTTGGAATTATTGTTATAACACGAAAAATCCTAAAAGAATAGCAAACAGCAGCACAGCATACAAATATTTTGATGATGTTCAAGCAGCTCAAGTATTAAAGGCAATAATGGATATAAAAAAGAATACTTCTGAAGAAACAATAGTTAATGAGATTTTCGAAAATTATTGTAAAGAAAAGAATATAGATGTTAATACTATACCTTTACCTATTTAAAACTATATCAATATAAAATAAACACCCTTAAAAATGAACAAAATAAATTAATAGTAGTGTTTTAAATATTAAAGAGGTTTAGCAATAAAAAGCTGAACCTCTTTAGCATATGTATTTATAATTTTGAGTTAAATAGAAATTACAATGGCTTTACTTTATAAAATTAAACATATATAATATTAAGTATAAACAATATTAAAACTAATTTAAAAATTTGGAGGAACTATGAAAGCGTATGATTTAATAAACAAAAGTGAACTTGAAGTAAATTATGATAGTCTTGTTGAGTTAATGAGAAATAATAGACAAGTTGATTTGATTCTTGCAGATAAGAAAACTGATGTAGATGGATATTTAACTTGGGACTCTGAGCATTGGACACTTATTAATACAAATAAATTTATGAGGTGTTATTCATTAGAAGGTAGACAGCTTAGAGATTTTACTTCCCACAATATATACGATTTAAAAAATGATTTCAAACCGGAAGTAGCAAAGGAAATTCAAATTAATTAATAAAAAGTAAATTAGTTATAATGGATCGGTGCTTTTGTAAGCGATCATATAAACAAAAACAAACTGTCGAATCATCGACAGTTTGTTTTTGTTTATTTTTAAATTATTTTAATTCTTCTACTGCAGTTTGGCCTGATATACGTCCAAAAATTACGATATCTGCAACCGCATTACCACCTATACGGTTTCCGCCATGTACTCCACCTGTGATTTCACCTGCTGCGTACAATCCTTTAATTGGAGTTCCTTCAGTACTGATAATATGAGCTTTTGTATCAATTTTTACACCGCCCATAGTGTGGTGAATTCCTGGTGTTACTTTAATTGCATAGTAAGGACCTGCTTCTAAAGTTTTAGTCATGTGTTTTCTACCGAACTCTTTGTCTACACCGGCTTTAGCCAACTCTGTATAAACTTTCATTGTATTTTCAAGAGTAGCTTCATCTATTGTTAATGATCTTGCTAATTCAGCAATTGTTTCACCTTTAGTAGCATATCCTTTTTCAATATATCCTGCCAAAGAAGCATTTTCTATACGCATTTCTTCATTAGCAATTAAATATGCCTGGCCGTTAGTTTGTTCTAATATTTTTGCTGAAACTTTATCACGTGTAAGTAACTCATCTGTAAATCTCTTGCCTTCGAAATTAACAAGTATAGCACCGTCACCTCTTAAGCCTTCAGTAAACAAATATCCAGTACCTGGATCAGTTGTAGGATGGATTTGTATTTCTCCTATATCTGTCAAATCAGCTCCAACAGTTTGTGCCATGACAATTCCGTCTCCTGTAGCTCCTTGATGATTTGTTGTTGAAAATCCCTTTAAATCTGGGCGGTATTGTTCTACCATTTCACTATTAGCACCAAATCCTCCAGTTGCAAGAATAACTGCTTTTGCATTTATTGTAAAAGAATTTCCGTTTTTATCAGTTGCCTGTATTCCAGTTACAATTCCGTCTTTTTCGATTATTTTTTCTGCTTTTGTTTCAAGCATTATATTTACATTTTGTTCTTTTAATTTATTAGAAAGAACTTTAACTATTACTGGTCCTACTGGTGAAGCATCTTTAGGAGAGTGTATTCTTGGGTTTGTTGCACCACCGGATAAAGTAACTCTTTCTATACCTGCACCCATGTTATTTAACCACTCTATAGCTCCTGGAGCATTGTCAACCAATGTTCTAAGAAGTTCTGGATCATTTAAATCTTTTCCACCCTTCATAGTATCATCGTAGAATGTTTGTTTAGTATCTTTTATACCAGCTGCTTCTTGGTAAGGAGTTTCAGCTGCATTTATACCTCCAGTTGCGCGGTTAGTATTTCCACCAACAATAGGCATTTTTTCTATAATTACAACAGATTTGCCTGCATTTGCAACTTCTATAGCAGCACTCATACCAGCACCGCCAGCTCCTACAACTACTACATCAACATCTAAATCTTTTTGAGCTTCTTCTTTAGGCTTGTCCGCAGGAGTTTTTAATACATTCATATCTGCTCCTGATTTTTCAAGTGCTGCAGTTATTGCAGCTATCATTGCGTTACTTGAAACTGTTGCACCGCTAACTGCATCAATGGCAAGGCTTTGACTTGAAAGAACTCTATCAATAACTTGTTCTTTTGCTCCTGCACCAATACTCTCTGTTTCTTTCGGAGCATCAATTTCAATTTTTGTAATCTCATCTTTTGTAACAGTTACTTTAGCTGTTATGGTACCACCAAGTCCTTCTGCTGTACCTTCATAAGTTCCTGGATTGAATTTTCCTTTAACTTCTTTATTTTGACAACCTACAAATGTAAATACTAACATAAGAATTAGTAGCAAAATACTGCTTTTTTTAAATAATTTTTTCACAATTTTCTCCTTCTTTCATGTTTTATAGGCATCAGCCTAATTATTTCTTGTCGATTTTAACAAATTTTTGTTTGATTGTAAACAGTTTTTTCTCTTTTAATATTATTTTTAATGTGTTTTTACTTTAACAAATAGAAAAGATGTTTATTTTTCAATCATTTATTATTGCATATTTACATTACTTTTTTTAGTATTCTTTAATCTAAAATCCTCCTAATTAATAAAAACGATATCATTTAAATACATAATAAAACTATTGTTATTTATAAATTTTCCATATTAACAAGGTTAAATTATAGCCAATAAAAGTAGTTGACATGTCAATTATTATTTATTATAATAGTTGACATGTCAACTGAGGTGATAAAAATGAAAGAACATAAAAATATAGGCAGATTAATTTCAATACTGCACAGACAATCACAAATTTATATGAATAATGCCTTAAAAGAATTTAATATTACATCTGGGGAATATCCATTTATGATGTATTTATACAAAAATGAGGGATTAACTCAGGATGAATTGTCATCTTATTTATATATAGACAAAGCTGCTACTGCAAGGGCAATAAAATCTTTGATAGAGAAAGAGTATTTGTTAAAATACAAAGATAATTCTGATAAAAGATGCAATAGGATATATTTAACTGATAAAGCTAATAAATTCAAAAATGAAATTAGGCAAAGTGTGTGGCATTGTAGTGATATATTAAGTGAAGACATTGATTTGGAAACATTTAATATTGTATATGAATCACTTAATAATATGGTAATTAAAATAGAAAAATTAAATTGTAAAAAAAATACGGAGGATTAATATGGAATATGTAAATCCATTGGGTGAAGAGAAAATATCTAAACTTTTAATTAAGTTTTCCATTCCTGCTATAGTGGGAATGATGGTTAATGCAATGTACAATGTAGTTGATAGAATTTTTATAGGCAATGCTGATTATTTAGGAGCAAGTGGTATAGCAGGAGTAACTTTGGGCTTTCCTGTCATAATAATATTTTTAGCCATGGGTATGTTGTTTGGCATTGGCGGTGCTACATTGTTTTCGATGAAACTTGGAGAAAAAAAACAACAGGAAGCAGAAAATATACTTGGAAATGCTTTTGTTATGTTAATAATTGCAGGTTTAACAGTAACAATTTTAGGGCAAATATTTTTGAAACAAATCCTTGTATTCTTTGGTGCATCTCCTCAATTATTGCCCTATGCAACTGAATTCATGAGCGTAATATTATGGGGAGCAGTTTTTCAGATTATCGGAATGGGTATGAATAATTTTATACGTGCTGATGGCAATCCCAAAATTGCTATGACTACAATGTTTGTAGGTGCAGGTGCAAATATTGTATTAGACCCAATATTCATATATGTTTTTAAATGGGGTTTAGCAGGAGCTGCATTAGCTACAATTATTTCACAAATGCTTTCTACAATTTGGGTTATAGCTTATTTTTTAGGCAAAAGAAGCCGAATTAAATTAACTCTCAAAAATATGAAACTTAAAAGATCTTTAGTATTAAAAATTGCATCATTAGGTATGCCAAGCTTTTTAATGCAGGTTGCAAGTAGTTTTTTAAATGCTACACTTAATAAAAATTTGATGTTCTATGG
>JARBUP010000205.1 GCA_029239575.1 Bacillota bacterium | reverse complement strand
AAAGTAGCCATTATTAATGTTATTGCCTGCCTTTGACCACCTGAAAGCAAACCTATTTTTGTATTCATCCTATCTTCTAATCCAAGATTTAAATTAGCTAATCTCTCTTTAATATATTTTTTATCCATTTTAGATGGACTTTTAAATAAATTCTTTTTAGTGCTCCTCATATATGCAATTAGTAAATTTTCTCCAACTGTCAAATGTGGTGCTGTTCCTTTCATAGGATCTTGAAAAATCCTTCCAATATAAGCTGCCCTCTTATGTTCAGGCATATAAGTTATATTTTCTCCATCTAGTTCTACTAAACCTGAATCACAAAACATAGTTCCAGATATTAAATTGAACAAAGTGGATTTTCCTGCTCCATTTCCACCTATTACGGTAACAAACTCTCCATCTTCAACAGTAAGATTTAAGTTGTCCAATGCTTTATGTTCATCAGGAGTATTTTTATTAAAATATTTATTAGCTGAATTAATTATTAGCATTTGAACTTCCCCCTCTTCTTAATTTGTTCAACTCCATGTTCTTTTTTAATGATGGAACAGAAAGAGCTGATACAACCACTATTGCAGATATTAATTTTAATAATGAAGGAGGGAAATTTGTAGTTAATATCATAGCAATTATTAATCTATAAATAACTGAACCTAAAATTACAGATAATAACCCTACAGTAATATTTTTATTTTTTATAATTGCCCCACCTATTATTATTGAAGCAAAACTTATAACAACCATTCCTGAACCCATGTTAACATCTGCTGATTGTTGCATTTGTGCAACCAATGCTCCGGACAATGATACTATTGCATTCGAAACAGCAAATCCTATTATTTTAATTAAATCAGTATCGATTGAAGAAGCTCTACACATATCCTCATTATCTCCAGTTGCACGAATGGAAAGCCCAAGTTGTGTTCTAAAAAACAAACTCAACCCTACAAATACGGCAATAATGATTATTAATAATGTTGCTACTTTGTATAAATTACTTTCTACTATGGTTTCTGCCATTGTAAAAATACTATTTTTATTTAAGAGAGGAATATTTGCTTTTCCATCCATAACCATTAAATTTATTGAATAAAGTCCTGTCATTGTTAAAATACCCGCTAAAATAGGCTGTATTCCCATTTTAGTCTGTAATAAAGCTGTAACTACCCCAGCTAATGCTCCTGCTACTATGGCTAATAATAAACCTGCTACAGGCATGCCGTTAAATGTAAAAATTGCACAAACAGCGGCTCCTAAAACAAAACTCCCATCAACTGTTAAGTCAGCAATATTTAATATTTTAAATGATATATATGAACCAAATGCAAGCAATGAATATACTAAACCTAATTCTATTGCTCCTATTAATGATATTAAACTCAAAACATTCCCCTCTTTTCTTTTAATATTATTTTATTACTTGAAACTGCTTTAATTTTTCCTCAGAAACTGAAATACCAAGTTGTTCAGCAGTAGTAGTATTAATTATTTTCGTGTACTCTGTTAATGTTTGAACTGGAATATTTGCTATACTTTCACCATCAATCACTTTTTTAATCATTTCAGCAACTTGTTTTCCAAGAATATCATAATCAACTCCAACTGTTGCAAAACCGCCATCTTTAACCATTGAATCAGCCCCTGTATAAACTGGTATCTTAGCTTTTGCTGCTTCTGCTGCTAATGTTGACATAGCTGAAGCTACAGTATTGTCTGTTGGTGTAAATATTGCATCTGCTTTTCCAACTAATGATTGAGTAGCTTGAAGAAGTTCGCTTGAATTTGTAATAGTTGCTTCTACGTAATACAATTTATTAGCTTCACAATACTCTTTTGCTTTTTCAATTGCAGAAACTGAGTTTACTTCTCCTGAATTATATATAAATCCATAAATTCTTACATTTGGTGTGAGTGTTTTTGCAAGGTTAAATATTTCATTTACATCAATAGCATCTGAAACACCAGTTATATTTGCTTCAGGTTTATTTACATCTTTAACTAAGCCTGCTTCAACAGGATAACTTGCTGCTGCAAATATTATTGGAATATCTTTTGTTGCTGCTAAAGCACTTTGTGCTGCACCTGTTCCTATTGGAACTATAATATCCATTTCTTCTCCTACAAACTGCGTAACAATTGTATTCAAGTTTGAAGGATCCCCTTGTGCATCCTTATATACTATTTCAATTTTATCTTCTAATCCCATTTCTTTTAAATTAGAAATTATACTTTCTCTAATTTGATTTAAAGATGGATGTTCAACTGGTTGAACAATTCCTATTTTAACTTTTTCATTTCCTTTTTTTGTTACAAATTTTACCCCCGTACCCTGTGAACATCCTGTAAATAATCCAAGACTTAAACTAAGTATTAATAATATTGAAATTGCTTTTTTAAATTTAATCATTTTACATCCTCCATTTTTGTTATTAATTGGTAATTTTTAGTTTATTACAAATTTCTTATATTATTCTATTATTTTAAATTCTTTTAAACTTGTTTCATCTATTTTTAATCCCAAAGCTTCTGCAGTTGTTTTATTTATAATTTTTGAATTTTCTTTTATTTGTTCAACTGGATTTTCTGCAATTGTTTGACCTTCATAAATTCTTTTCACCATAGCTGCAACCTGTCTTCCAAGTGTTTTATAATCTATTCCAACTGTTGCTAAACCACCATCTTTTACAAGAGAGTCAACACCAACATAAACTGGTATTTTTGCTTTTATTGCTTCAGAAGCAAGTATTGGCATTGCAGTTGCTACGGTATTATCGTTTGGTGTAAATATTGCATCAACATTTTTTCCTATTAATGATTGTGTAGCTTGTAAAAGTTCACCTGAGTTTGCTATTGTAGCTTCCACATATTCATAACCTTTTGAACTTAGATATGCTTTTGCTCTTTTAATTCCTGTTGCAGAATTAATTTCACCTTGATTATAAATAAGTCCATAAGTTTTAATTCCTGGCGTTAATTCCTGTGAAAGATCTAAAATTTCTTCAACTGCAATTGCATTTGAAACACCAGTAATATTTGAATCAGTTATTTTTAAATCCTTTACTAATCCTGCTTCAACTGGATTGCTTACTGCTGCAAAAACAATTGGAATATCTTTTGTTGCAGATGCTGTAGTTTGAGCTGCACCTGTTGCTATAGGAATAATCATATTAACTTCTTCACCTACAAACTGTGAAACTATTGTGTTTATATTCGAAGGATCTCCTTGTGCATCTTTATAAACAATTTCTATTTTATCTTTCAACCCTAATTCTTCAAGACCAATAATTGTATATTCTCTTATTTCATCAAGAGATGGATGATTCATAGTTTGAACTATACCTATTGTATATTTTTCACTGTTTTCTGTTGCTGTTTCTTTTGCTGGTGTTACTTCTTGTTTTGTACTACATCCTGTCAAAGATGCAAATAGTAATGCTCCTACTGTTAAACTTGCCATAAATTTTTTCATACTATTCTCCTCATAATTTAATTATAATTTTTAGTACAAAAACAAAAAAACCTGTCCTCTGAAAAGGACAGGTTATAAACTCCTGCGGTACCACCTTAATTGACTGAAAATCAATCCACTTAAACAAAAATGCTAACACATTTTCTGCTTTGTAACGTAAGCTCACGTTTCAGATACTTGAGTGTAACCTCTTTCACCTCACCCTCGGCGATCCATTTGTCTGTACTGCGTTCTGCAAGGCTCTCATCTGCCCCTGCTCTCTGTAAGTGCACATATCAGTTTAATCTTCGCTTCAACGGTTTTGTTTTTGTATTATTGAAAATTAGTCTATCACTAATACTAAATTTTGTCAATATTTTTTTGAAATATTTATTAGTGTTTTTTATCTTAACACAGAACAAGATTTATATATAACTAAACTTGCATATTATTTATAACATATTCAATTAATTTATCTTTGTCATTTTCTAAAGTTTCATCTATTACTAAGTCTAATAACTTATTCAAAATTTCGCCAACTAATTTTCCCTGTTTAACTCCGATATTTTTTAAATCTTCTCCATTAACAGCTAATGTTTTTAAATTATAACATTCATTCTGTTTTATGATTTTATCCACAAAAAAAGTTATTTTTTCGAAGTTTTCCACAAAGTTATCCACATTTTCCACAATTCCTGTTGATTCCTGTTGATATCTATGTGCAATTTTAGCTTTTATAATTTGTTTGAACATGTTTTCACCTATGACATTTAGACATTTTTTGATAGCTTTTTTATCTGTGGATAATTCAGTATCAAAATATAAAATAATCGTGGACACTTCTTTCACAGTAACATGATCATATTTAAGTCTTTTTAAAATGCTTTTAACTAATTGAGTTCTTAATTTTATATTTTCAACCTTAACTTCAGTATTTCCTATTTCATGAAAAAACAAAGCAAGTTTTAAAACTAAGTCTTCTTTAATATAATTCATTGATTTTAATATATGCTGGTACTGATTTACATTTAACTTATTTATTTCAGGAACAAAAATTTCTATTACATCTTTATAATCCTTCAAAATATTATAAAAATTAACACCTAAAATTAATTTATCAAATTCTACTCTAATTCTTTCGGTTGAAATGTTTTTTAACAAATCCTTATTTCTATGAATACTTTTAGATGTTGTTTCTTCAATTTCAAAATTTAAAACAGAAGCAAAACGAAGTGCCCTAAGTAAGCGAAGCCCATCTTCATTAAACCTTTTATCAGCATTGCCAACACATTTAATTTGTTTTCTATTTATATCTACAACGCCATCATATAAATCAATTAACCCATCCTCATAATTATAGGCCATGGCATTAATGGTAAAATCACGGCGTTTTAAATCCATAGAAATATTGTTTGTAAATATAACTTCATCAGGTCTTCTGTTATCCTTATATTCACCATCAATTCTAAAAGTAGTAATTTCTAATTGTATATTGTTAATAATTACAGTAACAGTTCCATGTTTTAAGCCAGTTTCAATTGTTCTAAAATTTTTAAAGCAATTAATTATTTGCGTCGGTAAAGCAGATGTAGTAATATCCCAATCTTTAGGTACACCATCTAAAATGATATCTCTTACACATCCACCGACTATATATGAATCATATCCTGCTTCATTTAATATATTTAATGCTACTTCAACTTCTTCTGGCATATTTATTTTAAAATCCATGGAAACCCCTTATATAATTAAAAATAATTTATGTATTGATTTTATTATAACTTATATTATTCTTTTATCAAATATATTTTATGTAAATGATAAATAAGAATCATATTGTAAAAAGTCTGATATATTTTGACTCGTTTCGAAGAAAAACATATAAAAAATAGCAAATAAGTCATATTACTTATTTGCTATTTTTTATTTCATCATAATTTTTTCTCTCAGTTAATAAAAATAA
>JARBUP010000012.1 GCA_029239575.1 Bacillota bacterium | reverse complement strand
AGTTAATAAATAATAAAAGATTAAGTGAACAATGAAAAATGAACACGGAACATTGAACAGTACAAATATGCGGCTAACTTTAGCTGTCATATTTAGTTGCTCATTGTTCAGTGTTCACTGTTCACGTTTATTGCGGCTTCAGCCGCATATTTTATGGAGGCGGTGGGAGTCGAACCCACGTCCGAAAATATTTCCACAAGACTTTCTCCGAGTGCAGACCATAATTTAAGTTTCGCTTCACCAACCGCCTATGGTCAGGCTGAAGGATCGGCTATCTGCAATTGTTCAACACCAGGTCACAGAACCCCTGATGCAGTTCCCTGCTTTAGATGATGCTCCCGTTTAGCCTGCAGGTGGGCTAAGGGGAACAAGCTAACAGCTAATTAAGCTGCGTATGCTAAATTTTCGTTTTTTGCGTTTATTTTTGTTGCCACTTTTATCGTTGTTTGGCGACAACGACTCGCTTATCTTCCTTCTATACCCCCGTCGAAACCATTTACGCCCCCGAGATATATTGCTAATCAAATTTGATTAGTCTTCTTGTCTTCTAATTCTCATTTCAGCATCTTTCTTTGCTAAGACTTGGCGTTTGTCATAATTTTTCTTGCCTCTTGCAACGGCTAAATCCATTTTAACTTTACCATTTTTTAAATATAAACTTAATGGTATTAAAGAATAACCCTTTAATGTTATTAAACCAACTAATTTTCTTATTTCTCTTTTGTTTAATAATATTTTTCTTACTCTTAAAGGATCCACGTTATAAATATTACCTTTTTCGTATGGGCTTACATGCATATTAAATACATATGCTTCCCCATCCTTAATATTAACATAACTATCTTTTAAGTTTACTTTGCCCTGTCTGATCGATTTTACTTCTGTGCCATTTAAAACTAAGCCAGCTTCATATTTTTCTTCTATAAAATAATCGTGATGAGCTTTTTTGTTGCCTGCAACAATTTTAAAATTATTATTATTTTGCGCCATATAATCACCTTAACCTTAAGTGTAAATTGATTATAGCATTAAATTTTTATTATGTCAAATGGCAGATTTAATAATAATCATGCAGTATTTACATTTTTATCATTAACCTGCCATAAGAAATTAATTTATATTAAAACGAAATCTATTTCTGCTCTTGCGATGCTTACTTTAGCTAACTTAATTTTAACTTCATCACCGATTCTATATGTTTTGTTGCTTCCTTGGCCCACTAATTCTTTGTTCTCATTATTAAATATATAATAATCATCAATCATATTAGATATGTGAACTAAGCCTTCTACTGTGTTTTCAAGTTCAACAAATAATCCAAAACTTGTAACTCCAGATACAACCCCTTCATATTCTTCACCAATTTTATCGGACATAAATTCAGCTATTTTTATTTTATTTGTATCTCTTTCTATTTCATCTGCAACTCTTTCCATTTTTGAAGATTGTTCTGCTACTAACCCTGTTCTTACTGAAAGTTTGTTCATTGATTCTTCTGATATTCTGCCTTTTATTTGGCTTTTAATAATCCTGTGTATTTGAAGGTCAGGATATCTTCTTATTGGAGAAGTAAAATGGCAGTAATATGTTGCTGCTAATCCAAAGTGTGGTGAACATTCTGGAGAATATACTGCTTTTCTTAAAGAACGAAGCATCATATTATTTATTATAGCTTCTTCTTTTGTTCCTTTTATTTTTAATAAAAGTTGCTGTAATTCTTTTGGATGTATTCCTTGGCCTTTTAGAGTATATCCTAAATTATGAATAAATTTGCCAAACTCATACATTTTTTCATCTTCTGGATCCTCATGTATTCTATAAACAAATGGCATGTTGAGCCAATAATAATGTTCTGCAACTGTTTCATTGCAAACAAGCATGAATTCTTCTATTATTTTATTAGAAACTCTTCTTTCATATTTAGTTACATCTATTGCTTTTCCTGATTCATCAGTTATTATTTTTGTTTCTGGAAACTCAAAATCAATGCTTCCTCTTACTTCTCTTCTTTTTCTTAATATTTTAGCTAACACGTCCATGTCTTTTAACATAGGTACTATTTCAGCATACTTTTTAGAGAGTTCTTCATCCTCATTTTCAAGAATATTTGAAACATCAGTATATGTCATTCTATAATGATTTTTTATAATACTTTCAAATATTTCATAATCAGTAACTTTACCTTCTGCATTAATTACCATTTCACAGGATAAAGTAAGTTTATCTTCATTAGGATTTAAACTACAAACTCCGTTTGATAATTCTTTTGGGAGCATAGGAATTACTCTATCAGATAAATAAATACTTGTAGCTCTTTTTAATGCTTCTTTATCTAAATTCCTATCTTCTCTAACGTAATGAGTTACATCTGCTATGTGAACACCGAGCATATATTCTGCTTCATTTATTTTTCTAACATAAACAGCATCATCTAAGTCTTTAGCATCAGCTCCGTCTATTGTGATAATTACTAAATCTCTTAAGTCTCTTCTGCGTGTTAATTCTTCATCGTGAATTCCTTCTTCAGAAACTTTTTTAGCTTCTTTTATTACTTCATCTGAGAAGAATTGTCTTACTTTTTTACTTAACAATATAGCTTCTATATGAGTTTTAGTGTCTTCTATGTCTCCAATTATTTCCACAACTTTGCCTTCAGGATTTTTCCTTTTTTCAGGCCATTCTGTTATTTTTACAGAAACTTTGTCATTAGTTTTAGCTCCGTGGACTTCTTCTCTTGGTATAAATATATCGTATGCAATTTTTTTATCGTCAGGAACCACAAATCCAAAATTTTTACTATTTTGAAATGTACCAATTACAAAAGTGTTAGCCCTTTCAATTATACGAATAACTTTACCTTCAGGACTTTTAGAATCTTCCGTTGGTTTCGCTGGTCTTACAATAACTCTGTCTCCATGCATTGCTCCATTTGTGTCAACAGGTGAAATAAAAATATCTTTTATCTCTTTGTCATCCGGTCTAAGAAAAGCAAATCCTTTTTGGTTTCCTTCTAATGTACCTATTACTAAGTTCATTTTTTCTGGTATTCCGTATCTTTCTGCCCTTGTGAATATTATTTTACCTTCATTCTCTAACTCATTTAATACTTTTAACAAATCTTTTTTCATGCTTGGTTCTATTTGAAGTTCAGACAACAATTCATTTAATGTAAGCGGCTTATAAGCTTCTTCTTTCATAAATGCTAATATTTTTTCTTTAAAGTTCATAAATGACCTTCTCTCTTTTCTTAATTTACTTATTCATTTTCCCACTTTTAGCCATTTTATTCAGTAAATCTATGTCATAGGATTCAGTATTATCGTTTCTCTGATTTTGCTGAAATTCTGCTAATTCAATTATTTTAGTTATTAAATCTTTAAATAATATATTTTTACCTTCCCATAAATAAAATGCAATAGAACCTGGAATTGTATTTATTTCATTTACATAAATATTATTGCCATCATAAAGGAAATCTATTCTTGCATCACCACAGCAATCAATTGATTTAAATGCTTCTTTTGCATAATTTTCAATTAAAGCAGTTGTTTCTTCTGTTATATCTGCAGGAATTTTATGTTTTGAATCCGAACCTTTTGAAGATTTTGAACCTTCTGTACCTTTTGATTTATTAACATATTTATCTTCATACGTCAAAAATTCTTTCCAACCAATAGGTTCTTCGCAAAGTGATGCTATTAAATTATTTTCATATCCCAAAACTGCACAATTTATTTCTCTTACATTTTCAACACATTTTTCAACAATAATTTTTCTGTCATATGAACATGCAACTTCTATGCTTTCAATTAAAGTTTCTTTGTTAGATGCTTTATTTATTCCTACACTTGAGCCAAGATTTGCAGGTTTTACAATTAATGGATATCCGATTTTTTCAATATCCTCTATTATTTTTATTTTATCATCCTTCCAACTGCTTCTAAAAAACCATGTATAATCAACAACTGGCAAATCAAAACTTTGGAATACTTTTTTCATTATTATTTTATCCATGCCAACTGCAGAACTTAAAACAGAACCAAATGCACATGGCACTCCGTTCATTTGAAATATGCCATGTAAAGCTCCATCTTCAACATTAGTTCCATGTACAGCTGGAAAAACTATATCAATTGTATAATTTTCATATTTTTTACTAAAAAAACCTTGCTTTATTTCTGGATGAGGATACAATATTAATTTTCCATCTTTAAAACCAGGCAACACTTCATATGCATCTTCGAATTTTTTATGTTTGTAATTGTTAATGTCATGTAAACTATTACCTACTAACCATTTTCCATTTTTCTGTATGTATATAATTCTTGGTTCATATTTTGCTGTATCCAAGTTATCATAAACTTGAAGTCCTGTAATAATTGAAACCTCATGTTCAACGGATTTACCGCCTATTATTATTCCTATTTTTTTCATATTATTAACCCCCTAAGAATATTTTTTATTGTTCATTATAAGTATCAGGTAAATCATTTTCAAAAAGAATAACATCATTTACTTTTGTCAAAGTTGCAATAATCTGTGTAGCTTCAGTTAATGAATTTACTACAATGATATTTTCTTCATTAAATTTTAAATTTTTAAGTCCATTATAAATAGGTTTAGTTCTTTTTTTGCCAATAAGGATGGCTATATCACATACTTTTGCTATTTGTTCTCCAAACTTTTCATTTTCTATTTCCTCTATTTCACCTAATTCCACCATTCCTGGAGTTACTATTATTTTTCGTTTATCTTTAAACGAATCAAGAACATCAAGGGCAGCTTTAGCTCCATCAGGATTTGAATTAAAGGCATCATCTATAACTAAAACACCAGTCTTAGGATCAATTAGCTGAAGTCTATGCTCTACATCTTCTATTTTTTCTATACCAGCAGCAATTTGCTCTAAGGTCATTCCCAGTATTTTAGCAACTGATGCTCCTGCTAAAATATTTAATATATTATGTTTTCCAAGAAGTCTGGTTTTACATTCAATAGTACCTAAATCACTAATACAAAGTGTAAAAGTTGAACCAGAACTGCTAACTTTTATATCCGTTGCAAACACATGAGTATTTTCTATATTATCTATACCATATAATATTTTTTCTTTAAATGTTTTATCTGCTAATTTTTTTACATATTCATTATCATAATTAAATATTGCAACTCCATCAGTAGGTAAGCTTTCTATAAGTTCGTATTTAGTTCTCATAATATTGTCAATTGTTTTAAATGACTCTAAATGACATGGTCCTATTGATGTAATTATTCCTATTTTAGGATTTGTAAGCTCTGCTACTTCTTTTATATCGCCTATATTTGTAGCACCAAGTTCTGCTATGAAAATTTCAAAATCATTTGTCAACTCATTATTAATTATTTTACTTATTCCCATGGGTGTGTTGTAACTTTCAGGTGTTTTTAAAACTTTAAATTTTTCTTCAAGTATTGTTGAAGTTAAAAATTTTGTACTTGTTTTTCCATAACTCCCTGTTATACCAACAGATGTTATATTTTTCATACTTACAATTTTTTTAGAAGCTTCATTATAAAAACGATTATTAATATTTTCTTCAATAGGGTTTACTAAATAATTGCCGCCTATAATATAGTATGCAACAAAATAGCTTATTATGGATAAAATACCTGCCCAAAGAGGAAAATATAAAATCAAATTTTTTGTTATAATATTTACTATAAATAAAGTTAATAAAAAATCAACAGCTACTAAGCTTAAGGACATAGCAAATAACCTTTTAGCTCTTTGCGTAAATATCAACGGTTTTTTAGATTCATATTTATTTGTTATATTTATCAATAAAAAAACTATTGAAAACAACATGAAAACTAATGAAAAAGCATTATTATAAATTTTGGGCAATAACAAAAATAATAATAATGTTATTGTATTTAAAGATAGAAATATTTTATCTATTTTTGTATGTACTTTTTCTTTATAAAAATAATTGTAACATTTTTCTTCACTCCTATTTAATTTTATTTAAATCATCTTTAAGAAAGAATAAAATCACTGCTTTAAACTGATCATAGCAGTCAATATATGAATAATGACCAGCTTTTTTCATTATTATTAAACCACTGTCTTTTATTTTATCTTCCATTATTTTACCCATATATAATGGTGTATCTTCATCATTTTCACCCCAAATAAGCAGAGTAGGAGCATTAATTGAAGGTAAAAGACTTTGCAAATTATCATTGATTACTTTTACCATTGTTTGTCTCATTATACCTTCAGATTCCTTATAATCAGTAGAACCAAATTTTTTATAGAACTTTTCCAACTTTTCTTCTTTTGAGCTACCTCGTACTAAAGTTATATAAACTTTTTTCATAAATTTAAATCCATAAACTTTAATGTAGTAATTAATTTTTCTTTTTGGAATAACCCCCGCTGAGTCAATTAAAATTAATTTATTTACAAAATCTTGATATTTACTTGATAATATAATTGATATTCTTCCACCATGCGAATGACCAAATAATATTATTTTTTTCATACCTAATGAATCTATAAACTTTTTCATAAATTCAGCATAATCAAATGAATTCCAAGGTTTATCCGGTATACTGCTTTCTCCAAATCCTGGTAAATCTAAAGTTACAACTCTGCATTTATCTTTCAACACATTAAAAATGGGGAGCATTGTTTTAATGTTTCCTCCCCATCCATGAAGTAACAGTACATCATTTCCAGTACCTTCATCAATATAATTTATATTTAAACCGTCAATATTTATTTGCATATAAGATAAAATCCTTTCTAAGAATTTATTTGTTATAAAATATAATTTTTTATAATGTATGGCATAATAATACTATTATATGACTTATTTTCCAATTTGATTATATCATAGTGAATATTCTACTGCAAGAAAAAAGACTTCTCTTAAGAGAAGTCTCAATATTATCAATTATTAATTTATTTATATTTTAGAATAAGTTAAGTAATATTCCGCCATATTGTGCTATTGTTGGTCCGAATACTAATGAAACTATAGTCATAAGTTTAATTAATATATTAATTGATGGACCTGATGTATCTTTAAATGGGTCCCCAACTGTATCTCCAACAACTGCAGCTTTATGAGCTTCGCTTCCTTTTCCGCCATGTGTTCCTGATTCAATATATTTCTTAGCATTGTCCCAAGCACCACCAGCATTTGACATCATTATAGCCATAAGAACTCCTGATACTAATGCTCCAGCTTGAAGTCCACCAAGAGCTTCTTTACCAAGTAAGAATCCTACTGCTAATGGAACAACTACTGCTAATAATCCTGGAATAACCATTTCTCTTAAAGCTGCTGTTGTACTAATATCAACGCATGTTTTATAATCTGGCTTTTCAGTTCCTAACATAATACCTGGTTTTTCTCTAAATTGTCTTCTTACTTCTTCAATCATAGCAAATGCTGCTTTACCAACAGCGCTCATTGTGATTGCTGAGAATAAGAATGGAAGCATACCTCCTATGAATAAACCAGCTATAACTGTAGGCTCAGTTAAACTTATTACTGTTAATCCAACAGCTTGAGTATATGATGCGAATAAAGCAAGAGCTGTTAAAGCTGCTGAACCTATTGCAAATCCTTTACCAATAGCTGCTGTTGTGTTACCAACTGAGTCAAGTTTATCTGTTATTTCTCTTACTTCATGAGGTAATTCACTCATTTCTGCAATACCACCTGCATTATCTGCAATAGGACCGTATGCGTCAACTGCAACAACCATACCTGTTGTTGAAAGCATACCAACAGCTGCTAACGCTATACCATATAAACCTTTTACAGAATCAACACCGTCAACTGTATATCCTGCTATATAATAAGCTGCAATAATACCCGCTGCTAAAACTACTATTGGATATCCTGTAGAACGCATACCAACTGATAAACCACTTATTATTGTAGTTGCTGCGCCTGTTTCAGCTTGATTTGCTATTTCTTGAACATATTTGTAATCACCTGAAGTATAAATTTCTGTAATTTTAGAAATTATTAGTCCAACTACTAAACCTGAAACTATTGCTCCAAAAGGTCTTAAATCTCCAAGCATTGAATTACTTAAGAAAAATGCTGCGACTACAACTATTGCAGAACTTGCATATGTACCCATATTTAAAGCTTTTTGTGGATTAGCTCCACCTTTAACAAATAAAGTACCTATTATAGAAGCCAGTATTCCTACTGCTGAAAGTATAAGTGCAAACATTGCACCTTTACCGCCATCTGCATATGCAATTACTCCAAGTGTTATAGCTGAAACTATTGAACCAACATATGATTCAAATAAATCAGCTCCCATACCTGCAACGTCACCAACATTATCACCAACATTATCAGCTATAACTGCTGGGTTACGAGGATCATCTTCTGGTATACCTGCTTCAACTTTTCCAACTAAGTCTGCTCCAACGTCAGCAGCTTTTGTATAAATACCACCGCCTACACGGGCAAATAAAGCTATAGAAGAAGCACCTAAACTAAATCCAGTTATGTAAGTAGCATCTTCGAAAATCATCCATAATGCTCCACAGCCTAGTAAGCCTAAACCTACAACAACCATACCCATTACTGCTCCGCCTGAAAACGCAATGTCCAATGCTTTGTCCATTCCTGATACTCTTGCTGCATTAGCAGTTCTAACGTTTGCTTTAGTAGCAACAGTCATTCCAAAAAAACCAGCCAATATAGAAAAAGCTGCTCCAATTGCAAATGATAATGCAGTTGGCCAATTAATTCCTAATCCTAATATAAAGAATAAAACTACTGCGAATATACCAACTGATTTATATTCTCTTGTAAGAAATGCCATTGCTCCTTCATGGATGTATGAAGCTATTTCCTGCATTCTTTCTGTTCCTGCATCCATTTTACTTACACCCACAGCTTTGTAATAAGCATATAACAAAGCTAAAACCCCAACTATCGGGGCTATTAACATAGTACTCATGTTCCCTGTCCTCCATTGTTAGATAATTTAATTTTTAAAATGTTTTCCTCATTTACATTCTAATACTTATAAAGTTATTAGAATATAAAATGTTATTCAATTATTGAATAGCAACTAAGATTAATGATGCTATTACAAATATAATTGCTGCGATTGCTGTTGCTTTTTCAAGTTTACCTTCGTAACTTCTACCTTTATTTTTTCCCCATAAAGATTCTGCCCCTCCAGCTATTTCTCCAGACACTCCTGCAGATTTACCAGATTGTAGCAAAATACTTGCTATAAGTATTAAACTTGCTATTATTAAAAATATTCTTATTATAGTTTCCATGCTTGTCACACCTCCTGTTAAAGTTATTTCCAAAATCGTTAAAATTATACCATTTTCTTATTGAAAAATCAACATAAAAATGATTATAATTTATCACATTTAAAATTTATGACAATTTTCAACATTTTCAATCAAATTATCATTAGTAATTATTAACAAATTATACTATTAAATGATTGAAAAATCAAGCATAATTTAAGAGAGGACTTTGCCTCTCCATATTATTTTTTTAAGTTATAAAAAACATTCATTCCTTTATATTGAGCAGCTGATCCTAAAATATCTTCTAATCTTAACAATTGATTATATTTTGCAACTCTGTCAATTCTTGAAGGAGCGCCAGTTTTTATTTGACCTGCATTAGTTGCAATAACTAAGTCAGCTATAGTAGAGTCATCTGTTTCACCTGAACGGTGAGAAACTACAGCAGTATATCCTGCTACTTTTGCCATTTCGATTGCATCCAGAGTTTCAGTAATTGTTCCTATTTGATTTAATTTAATCAATATAGAATTTGCTACTTTTAAATCAATACCTTTTTCAAGTCTTTCTGTATTTGTAACAAATAAATCATCGCCAACTAACTGGATTTTATCACCAAGTTTCTCAGTTAAAATTTTCCAGCCTTCCCAATCTTCTTCATTCATTCCGTCTTCAATTGAAATTATAGGATATTTATTTACTAAATCAACATAGAAATCTACCATTTCAGATTGAGTAAATTGTCTTCCTTCACCTTCGAGGTTGTAAATTTTAGTTTCTGGGTTATAAAGTTCAGTTGCTGCAACGTCCAAAGCTAACATTACATCTTTACCTGGAGTATATCCTGCTTTTTCAATTGCTTCAACAATTGTTTTTAAAGCTTCTTCATTTGAAGTTAAGTTAGGTGCAAAACCACCTTCATCACCTACAGCTGTATTTAAACCCTTTGATTTTAATACAGATTTTAAACTATGGAAAATTTCTGCTCCCATTCTTAAAGCTTCTTTAAAAGATGGTGCTCCAACTGGCATAACCATGAATTCTTGTATATCAACATTGTTATCTGCATGTTGTCCACCATTTAATATATTCATCATTGGAACAGGTAATGTTTTTGCGTTTACTCCACCAAGATATTGATATAAAGGAAGTCCAAATGTATCTGCTGCAGCTCTTGCACATGCAATTGAAACACCCAATATTGCATTAGCTCCAAGATTGCCTTTATTGTTAGTATTGTCAAGTTCTATTAACATTTTATCCACTATTACTTGTTCTGAAGCATCCATTCCTATTAATTCAGGAGCTATTATATTGTTTACATTATCAACTGCTGTTAATACGCCTTTTCCTAAGTATCTATTTTTATCGCCATCTCTTAATTCAACAGCTTCAAAAGCACCAGTTGAAGCTCCTGATGGAACTCCTGCTCTTCCGTATCCACCACTTTCAGTCCATACTTCTACTTCAACAGTTGGATTACCTCTTGAATCCAAAATTTCTCTTGCATAAACATCTGATATTATAGTCATTTGCTTCCTCCAATAAGTTTATTTTTTTATATTAATGTATTATTAAACTTTCACCAGTCATTTCTTCTGGTTTTTTCATTTCCATAAGTTCTAACATAGTTGGTGCTATATCAGCTAAAATACCTTCTTTTAAAGTAATATATTTAGAATTTTGCACTACTATAAATGGTACTTTATTAACTGAGTGGGCAGTAATTTTAGAAAGAGTTGTTTTATCCAACATTTCTTCGCAATTTCCATGGTCAGCTGTAATTAATGCAATACCATCCAATCTTATGATATTATTTACTATTTCACCAAGACATTTATCAACTATTTCAACTGCTTTTATAGCAGCATCAATATCTCCTGTATGTCCTACCATATCAGGATTTGCAAAATTTATAATCATTACATCATAAATATCTTTTTCAATTTCATCTAAAACTTTATTTTTTAATTTAACTGCACTCATTTCTGGTTTTAAATCATATGTAGCAACATCCGGTGATGGAATTAACACTCTAACTTCATTTTTAAAAGGATCTTCTATTTCCCCATTGAAAAAATAAGTTACATGTGCATATTTTTCAGTTTCAGCTGCTCTTAATTGCTTCAAACCTGAACTGCTTAAATATTCTCCTAATGTATTTATTACATAATGAGGTTTATACGCTATTTCAACATTTTCTATTTTTTTATCATATAATGTCATGCAGACAAATTTTATATTCTTTTTTTCTCTTTCAAATCTTTCAAACTCATCATCAACAAAAGCTCTTGTTAGCTCTCTTGCTCTATCCGGTCTAAAATTATAAAAAATAACTGCGTCATCATCATCAATTAAACCTAATTTTCCATTTTCATCTTCTATCAATAAAGGATTTATAAACTCATCAGTAACATTATCTAAAAAAGACATTTTTAAAGCATAAAGAGGATCTGAATATACTTCACCACTTCCTTTAGTTAAAGCATCATATGCTAATTTTACTCTATCCCATTGATTGTTTCTATCCATGGCATAATATCTTCCCATAATAGAAGCAATATGACCAATACCTAATTCTTTAATTTTTCTTTGAAGGTCTTTTATGTAATTAGGGCTTGATGTAGGTCCTACATCTCTTCCATCAGTTATGCAATGAATCTGTAATTGCTTAACACCTTTTTCCTTAGCTAATTCCATTAAGCTATAAAGATGAGTATTGTGACTATGAACTCCTCCATCGGATAAAAGCCCTATTAAATGTAATTTTGAATTATTTTTATTTACATATTCAATTGCATTTTTAAATGCTTCATTATCCTGAAATTCACCATCTTCAATTGATTTAGTAATACGCGTAAAATCTTGATAAACTATTCTACCAGCTCCGATATTTAAATGCCCAACTTCAGAATTTCCCATTTGTCCCTTTGGAAGCCCTACATCATATCCGCTTGCTGATAATACAGTATTTGGATATTTTCTCGTTAGTAAGTCATAATTTGGTGTTTTAGCATTTTTAATTGCATTTCCTGCATAATCCGGTCCAATTCCCCAACCGTCAAGAATAATCAGTGCTGTTAATCTATTCATATTGTCTCCTAATTTGCTGCTATGATTTATAATCTATTGTACATGGTTATTGTACATAATAATTTTTAAAAAATCAACTGCTTTTAAGCTTGCTCCACCAACTAATGCTCCATCAATATCTGATTGACTCATAATTTCAGCTGCATTATCGCCTTTAACGCTGCCCCCATATAATACAAGTAAATTTTCTGATACATTAATATCATAAATTTCTTCAACTGTATTTCTAATAAAAGCTGCCATTTCATTTGCTTGTTCACTTGTTGCAGTTTTTCCTGTTCCAATTGCCCAAATAGGTTCATAAGCAATAACTATTTCTTTAGCATCTTCTGATTTAATACCTCTTAGAGCATTAATTAATTGATTTTTAACAGTTTCTTTTTCGATATTGCTTTCTCTTTGTATTAGTGATTCACCAACACACAATATTGGCTTTATATCATGAATTAATGCGGATTTAATTTTTTCATTTACTAGTTCATCCGACTCATTGAAATATTGTCTTCTTTCAGAATGACCTATAATTACATAACTAACTCCAACATCTTTTAACATTAAGGGTGAAACTTCTCCAGTATATGCTCCTGAAACTTCAAAATGCATATTTTGAGCACCTAATTTAATTTCAGAATATGTTAAAATTTCATTTATTGGATAAAGCGCAGTAAAGGGAGGACAAATTAATACATCAACTTCATCAGGCAGCTGTGCGTTAATTAAACTACTAACTAATTCTAAACTGTCCTTTACATTATTGTTCATTTTCCAATTTCCAGCTATTAATGTTTTTCTCATGATTTCTCCTTATGTTCTTCTTTATTTATTATCAACAGCATCGATGCCTGGTAGCACTTTACCTTCTAAAAATTCTAAAGAAGCTCCTCCACCAGTTGATATATGTGTGATTTGATCCGCTAATCCGATTTTTTCAACAGCTGCGGCACTATCTCCACCGCCTATTATTGAAACAGCATCTTTGTTTTTAGCTATACATTTTGCAATAGTATTTGTTCCATTTGCAAAATTATCCATTTCAAAAACACCAAGTGGTCCATTCCATATAATCGTTTTAGACTCTTTTATTATATTTTCAAATTTTTCAATAGTTTTTTCACCTATGTCAAGACCCATATATCCTTCAGGTATTTTATCTGAATCTACTGTAAAAAATTCTGTTTCATTTTTAAATTCTTTTGCAACGACTGTATCAATTGGTAAATATAAATTTATATTTTTATGTTTTGCTTTTTCTATAAGTTCTTTAGCTAATTCAATTTTCTCTTCTTCTAAAAGTGAAGTTCCAACATTATAACCTTTAGCTTTTAAAAATGTATAAGCCATACCGCCACCAATAATAATATTATCAGCTATGTTTAAAAGATTTTCTATTACCGCTATTTTATCAGAAACTTTTGCTCCACCTAATATTGCTGTAAAAGGCCTTTTTGGATTTTGAAGAGCTGAACCCATTATTTCAAGTTCTTTTTCAATTAAAAATCCAACAGCAGATGGTAAGTATTTACAAACACCAGCGTTTGATGAATGCGCTCTGTGTGCAGTTCCAAATGCGTCATTTACATAAATATCTGCTAAAGACGATAATTCACGAGATAAATCATCTCCATTTTTAGTTTCTTCTTTTCTAAAACGTGTGTTTTGAAGAACCATTACTTCTCCTGCTTGAAGCTTAGAAGCAGATTCTTTAACTTTTTCATCATACACTGTATCGCAATCAGCAAAGTAAACTTCTTTATTTAATAACTCACTTAACCTGTTTGCAACAGGAAGAAGTGAATATTTTTTATTTACTTCTCCATCAGGTCTTCCTAAATGAGACATAAGTATTAAAGAAGCACCTTGTTGTAGTAAATAATTAATTGTAGGAAGTGAACTTGTTATTCTATTATCATCCGTAATATTTCCTTCTTTATCAAGAGGAACATTAAAATCGCATCTTACTAAAACTTTCTTATTTTTTACATCAATATCTTTTAAAGTTTTTTTATTCATTTTCTATTATACCCTCCATATTATAATATCCCCATTTATATGTACAATTAAATTTTTAATGTGCAATGTAAAAACATTGCACATTAATTCCACTATTAATCTTACTTCATTGAACCCCAATATTTTGCTGTTCTTACTAATTGAGCAGTAAATGACATTTCATTGTCATACCATGCAAGAAGTTTAACAAGTTGTTTTCCATCAGACTCAAGAATTGTAGTTGTTAAAGCATCAAAAACACTACCAAATTTGCTTCCGATAACATCTGAAGATACAATAGGATCTTCTGTATAACCTAATGTTTCATTAGCTGCAGCTTTCACTGCTGCATTAATTTCTTCAACTGTAGTATTTCTTGATAATTCAACAACTAAATCAACTGCTGATCCTGTAATTGTTGGAACACGAAGAGCCATTCCATCTAATTTTCCTTTTAACTCTGGTATTACTTTACCAACAGCAGCTGCTGCTCCTGTAGACGCTGGAACTATATTAGCTGCAGCAGCACGGCCACGTCTAGCCATAATTCCACTTTTATGTGAATTATCATGTATGTTTTGATCATTAGTATATGCATGAACTGTTGTCATTAAACCTTTTACTATACCAAATTCTTTATTTATTACATTTGCTAAAGGTGCTAAACAGTTTGTAGTACATGATGCTGCTGAAACAACTGTTTCAGTTCCATCAAGGATATTGTGGTTAACATTATAAACTATTGTTTTTAAGTCTCCTTTGCCAGGTGCTGATAACAATACTTTTTTAGCTCCAGCTTTTATATGTGCTTCTGCTTTTTCTTTATCATTGAATTTACCTGTACAATCAATTACTAAATCAATATTTAATTCTTTCCAGTTACAATTTTCTGGTTCTCTAACTTTTGAAGTAAGAATTTGTTTTCCATCTACTATTAAAGTATCTCCTTCATGAGAAATTTTATCAGTCATAAAATTTCCATGAGCTGTATCATATTTTAATAAATATGCTAAAGTTTCCGCATCTGAATTAGTGTTAATTGATACAACTTCAAAATCATTATCTTGAACCATCAATCTTAACGCTAATCTTCCTATTCTTCCAAAACCATTAATTGCTACTCTAACCATGATATCCTCCTAAAGATATTACTAATATATTTTTGTTATTTAAAGTAATTATTACGAATAAACTTTTTATAAATTTAGAATTTTTGAAGCTGTTGCTTCATCTGTTACTAAGATAAAATTATTATTAAATTTTGAAAATGCATAAATAGCTTCAGCTTTTGTACTTCCTGCAGCTACACCTACACAGTTTTTTATTTCATTGAAACTTTCAAGTGTGATACCAACAGTATTCATTTGTAATTTCATATTTCCTTCATGATCAAAATAATATCCAAATGCATCAGCGATTAATTGCTCTTGTTCTATAATTTTAAAAACAGACTTTTCAGCTTTTCTTCTTACTGCCATTTCATATGCATTTCCAAGTCCAAAAACAAGAAGATTAATTTTTTTGATATCTGATAAAACATCGCTTATTATTTTATTGTTTTTTAAAGCATTTAGCTCTTTTGAATCCAAGTTATCAGGTATATGAAGAAGTTTATATTCTGAATTTAACTTTTCAGCTAAACTTGCTGCAATAGTGTTAGCTTGAATCTGTAGTTCTTCGCTTAAAGCTCCTCTTGCTGGTAAAACCAATAAATTTCGTATTCCTTTTTTTCTTTTCATTTGATTAACAACACAGGCCATAGTTGTACCGCCTGTTATACCAAGCACAGTATCATTTTTAATTAAATCCAGTACAATTTCAGCTGACTTTTTACCAAGTTCATTAAATGTATAGTTATCTTTTTCACTATCACCTGCAACAACTGCTACTCGCTTTAAATTTAATTTTTCTTTTAACTTTAGTTCTATTTCAGATAAATTTCTTATGTAATAGAATGTTTCTTGAATTTCTGACAACATATTAATACCTTCTTCTGTCAATTCAACTCCAGAAGACAATATATTCAATAAGTTAATTTCTTTTAGTTTATCAACTTCAGTACGCATGGTACGTTCTGATAAACCAAGCTTGGTTGACAAAGCTCTCCTGCCTATTGGCTGTTCAGTACTAATAATTTTAAGAATTTCATATCTTTTAATTAATAGTTCTATAGTTTCAGGAACAATCCTCTTTTGTATATTAAGTATTTTATTTAAATCCATTTTACCTCCGGGATGTTTAACGTCCCAATATTACATTTTCGTCCCTGTTTTTATTCTACCACATTATATTTATTATGCAACTGTTTTTTGAAATTTTTCTGAAGTTTAGTTGAAATGAAATGAGATTTGAAATTATGAGTTGATATTTAAGTGTTTAATTGTGTTACGCTATTTAGTTCACAGTATGAATTATAACATACTAAATTTTGAATGTATAGTGAATTTAAGAAATAATCGGTTAATAAAAAACGAAAATACGGCAGATATTCTTTAAAATATTCTGCCGTATTTTCTAAAATAAATGACATGCTACTTTGTGACTTATTTCGTCATTATATGTTTTTAATTTTGGTATTTCATTATGGCATATATCTTTTGCATACATACACCTTTCAACGAATCTACAGCTATTTTTCGGATTTATAGGACTTGGTATTTCTCCTTTTAATTTAATTCTCTCCTTATTTTTAGCTATATTTGGGTCTGCTTCAGGTATTGCTGACAAAAGGGCCTTTGTATATGGATGCAATGGATTTTTATATAATTCTTCTGCATCAGCTTGTTCAACAATCATTCCAAGATACATAACTATAACTTTGTCGGATATATATTTTACTACACTCAAATCATGTGCAATAAACAAATAAGTTAATTTTCTTTCCTTTTGTAATTTTTTTAACATATTTAATACTTGTGCTTGAATGGATACATCAAGGGCAGATATTGGTTCATCACATACAATAAATTTCGGATTAACTGATAATGCTCTTGCAATTCCTATTCTCTGCCTTTGACCTCCTGAAAATTCATGAGGAAATCTTGACATATGATCCCTGTTTAAACCAACAGTTTTTAATAAATCCTCTATTTTTTCATCAAGTTCTTTTTCAGATATATTTTCATGCAATTTAATTCCTTCACCAATTATATCTTTAACCGTCATTCTTGGATTTAATGAAGAATATGGATTTTGAAATATCATCTGTGCATTTTTGCAATATTCAAGCTTTTCTGATTTATTGTTACTATCAAAAATATTTTTTCCATCATATAAAACTTTTCCATTTGTAGGATCATATAATTTTACTATACATCTACCGGTAGTTGATTTACCACATCCTGATTCACCTACTAATCCAACTGTTTCTCCTTCATATATATCAAAAGAAACATCATCAACAGCTTTTAATGTTTCTTTTTTACTTATTTGAAAATATTTGCTTAAGTTTCTCACTTCTATTAGAGGTTTCATTATATAGCCTCCTTTTCATATTGCTTTTTGCAAGGTAAAGTAACTTTCTCTGCATATTCATGTTCTAACCAACAAAGAGTTGAATGTTCTTCATTTATTTTATATTCTTGTGGTATTGTCTCATAACAGATTTCCATAGCATATTCACACCTTGCTGCAAAAGGGCATCCTATAGGAGGAGAAAATAAATCAGGTGGCGTACCTTCTATTGGTTCAAGTTCCTCATTCTTTTTAGTTTCTAAACTAGCGATTGAACATAATAATCCTGAAGTATATGGATGCTTTGTATTATAAAATATATCGTCAGCATTTCCTTTTTCTACAATTTTTCCGCCATACATAACTAAAACCCTATCACACATTTTTGCTATTACTCCTAAATCATGTGTAATTAATATTACTGATGTTTTTAATTTTTTCTGTAAATCTTTTAATAAATCAAGAATTTGCGCTTCAATTGTCACATCAAGAGATGTTGTTGGTTCATCAGCAATTACTATGCTTGGATTCCCAACTAAAGCAATAGCTATCATAATCCTTTGTTTCATACCACCACTTAATTCATGTGGATATTGATTATATCTTCTCTCAACATCTGAAATACCAACTAATTTCAAAATTTCAATAGCTTTTTCTTTAAGCTCTTTTTTGTTATATAATTTTCTTTGTATAAATATTTCTTCAATTTGTTTTCCAATTTTCATTGTTGGATTTAAAGATGTCATAGGATCTTGAAAAATAAAACCTATCTCAACTCCTCTGATTTTTCTAAGTTCATGTTCAGACATAGTTGTAATTTCTTGACCCTTATATTTTATTGAACCACTTTCAAAAAATCCAGGTGGTTCTGGATTAAGTCTAACTAAACATTGTGCTGTTACACTTTTTCCACAACCAGATTCTCCAACAATTCCTACAATTTCTCCTTCGCCAACATCAAAACTTATACCTCTTACAGATTTAACAATTCCCCCATATGTATGAAATGAAAAACTTAAATCATTAACTTCTAATATTTTATCCATAATTTCACTTCCTCATATTTTATTCAGTTCCTCTTAGTTTTGGGTCCAATGCATCCCTCATACCATCTCCTAATAAATTAAGAGCGAGCATAGTTGTACAAATAAAAAACGATGGTATGAACAGTTGATATGGATAAATTCTTAACATCTTCACACCTGATTTTGCCAGTACACCCCAGCTACATTCAGGTGGAGATATACCAAGACCTATATAGCTTAAAAACGCTTCATTAAAAATCGCCTTAGGAACTGCCATAGTTAAATTAGTTATTATTAAACCCATTACATTAGGCAGAATATGTTTAACTATAATTGGCAAATCTGAAACTCCAAGTACTTTTGCTGCTGCAACAAAATCCTGTTCTTTTAATCTTAACACTTCTCCTCTAACAAACCTTGCAGTTCCTATCCAGCCCACTATTACCATCGCTATTATTAAAGAAGAAACACCTGGTCCTAAAACAACCATTACTAAAATGGATACTATTAAATATGGTATACCATATAAAACGTCTATGATTCGCATTAGAACAAGATCTAAGGCTCCTCCATAATATCCTGATATTCCACCAACTAATCCACCAATAATTGTATTTAATATTGTGGAGATAAATCCAATCAGCAAAGATACTCTCGCACCTCTCCATACTCTCGTCCATAAATCACGACCTAATTCATCAGTTCCAAACCAATGCTCCTTAGATACAAATTGGTTCATTCTCGAAGAATCTATTTGGGTATATTCATAACCGCTTATTAAAGGCCCGAATACAGCTAAAATAACGTATACTATAATTATTATCAACCCTGCAAATGCTGCTTTATTTTTTTTAATCCTTCTCCATGCATCTTTCCAGTATGTCAGATTAGGTCTTGATATGGCTTCCATTTTTTCAACATTTTTTCCAATCCTTTTAAAAGCATTTTTATCTACTTTTTTTAACACTTCATTGTTTTCCATATCGCACCTACTTTCCTGCTACTCTTATTCTTGGATCTATAACGCCATACAATATATCAACTACCATATTAGCTAATACTAAAAACGCACCATAGAAAACTGTCATACCTAAAATAAGTGAATAATCTAAATTTTGAACACTTTGAACATAGTATTTTCCCATTCCAGGTATTGCAAAAATAGACTCTACTACGAATGTTCCTGTCAGTACACTAGCAACAGTTGGTCCTAAAACAGTAACAACTGGCATTATAGCATTTCTAATTTGATGTTTAGCAGTGATTCTAAAATTTGAAATCCCTTTTGATTTAGCAGTTTTTATATAATCTTGCTGAACTACTTCAAGCATACTTGCTCTCATTATCCTTGATACCATAGCTAATGTATAAAATCCTAATGCAATGGATGGAAGTATTGTGTATTCTATACCTTTATACTGAGCTACAGGAAATAATCCCCATTTTATTCCAAAGAAATATTGAAGTAAACCTCCAATAATAAAATCAGGTACAGAAGTTCCAATAATTGCAATGATAACACTCATATAATCTAAAGTTTTACCCCTATTTAAAGCTGCTATTATTCCTAAAACTAAACCTAATGAAATTGAAACAGATAATCCCCTCATTCCTAAATCAAAAGAATATGGAAATGAATCCGCGATTATTGTATTTACTGATTGATTAATATATTTCATGGAATAACCAAAATCACCATTTAATATGTTTTTTATATAAGTAAAATATTGTACGATTATAGGTTTATCAAATCCATAATATCTTTCAAGATTTTGTCTAATTTCTGGTGTTAACTTATCACTTGCAAATGGATCACCGGGCATTAATCTTACTAAAATAAATACTATGGTTATCAAAACTAAAAGAGTCAGTAAAGAAATGCCTAATCTTTTTAGTATATATTTACCCATAAAACACCTCCGTATATTTATTAAAGTTCTATTAGCTCTCTAATTGAACTTGTCAAACATTCATTGCCATCTTTTGTAATCAATATTTGATCCTCTATTCTTACACCACCCCAATTTGGAATATATATTCCTGGTTCTATTGTGATGACATTATTTTCTTGCAAAATTTCAGTTGATCTTGGTCCCATAAATGGTATTTCATGTACAAATAATCCTATACCATGTCCTATTCCATTGTAATGATATGGAAAATATTTTGTATTTTTAATTGCTTTAATACTTGCTTCATAAACATCAGTAGCTTTTGCCCCCGCTATCATTGCTGCTTTAGAATCTTCAACCATTTGCATTTCAATTGAATACACTTCTCTCTGCTCTTTAGTAGCTTTACCAACCACAACTGTTCTCGTCATATCTGAAAGATACCCCTTATAACCACAGCCATAATCCATTAAAACAAAATCTCCGTATTCTATAGTTTTATTTGAAGGTATACCATGTAATAAAGAAGTCCTTGTTCCTGATATTAATATATTACCATAAGGTTTAGTATCTGCTCCTTCCATAACCATATAATGAGAAAGCTTTGATGCTAATTCTTTTTCAGTTATTCCAACTCGAATATCTTTAATAATTCGTTCAAAAGCTCTATCTGCAATTTGACATGCAACTCTTAGTTTATTTATTTCATCTTCAGTTTTAATACTTCTAAAACTTTCAACTACTCCTGTTACTCCTATTGATTCTAGTCCAAAACTTTTAAATTCTTCTGCCATGTTATAATTAACATAATCACCTTCAAATAAAAAACTTTTAATATTTAAATTTTCTATAATAAATTTAACTGATTCAGCAATTGTTTTTCCTTTTTCTCTCCAATTAATAATTGTATAATTAGGACATTCTATTTGAGCTTGTTCTGTATACCTTGGATCAGTTAAAAAGTAATTTCCTTTTTCAGTAATAAATAAATAAGCATCATCACTTGTGTAATTGCTTATATATCTTACATTTTGTGGTTTAGATATAAAAAAACCATCCACATTTTTAAATTTTAAATAATTAATAATTTTATTTTCCATTTGATTGTCCTTTCTAAATTTAAAACTAATATAATTTTTCAAAGTGTTAAAAAGATGACTCTCTTGAATCATCTTTTTATACAATTTATTATTCTACTATATCTGCATAAATGTAGTCAAAGTTTATTCCAACAAAATATGTTTCAAAACCTTTAACTTTTTCATTTATAAGCATTGCATTTCTTCTTAATTGAAGAGGAACTATTGCACCGTCTTGTAGTAAAGTTTTTTCTGCATTAAATAATGCATCCATTCTTAACTTAGCATCTGTGTTAGATAATGCATCTTTTATGTAACCATCATAAACTGCACTTGAATATGAGCCGTGATTGTATGGAGAACCTGTAGGCCATAATTCCAAATAAGACATAGGATCTGGATAATCTGGAACCCATCCAGTTACAACCATTTCAAATTCATGATTTGATTCCATTTCAAGTCGTTGCTTGTATGGAACCTGTCTAATATTAACTGTTATACCTAAAGCTGTTTGTAATTGATTTTGTAATACTTCAGCTTCTATTCTTGTTCTTTCTTGATCAGTTGTTAATAATTCCAATTCTATTTTAGATGGATCACTAACCCCTAATTCTTTCATAGCTAATGTAAGGTGTTCTTTAGCTTTTGTTGTATCGCCTTTTACAGGGAATGCCTCAAATGGATATTCTTCACTATAAGCTTTTTCAACACCGTTTACTTGTGGAAGAACATATCTTGTATTTGGTTGATACATGTTTTGACTACTTAATAAAACATAATCTTCACGATTAAGAGCGAAATTTAATGCAAGTCTTAAATCCTTACTCTTTAATTCGCTTGAACCATCTAAATTTAATTTAATAAAATCATTAGCTCCATCGTTATAATAAATTACTTTGTCTTCATAATTCTTTAAAACTTCTGAAGGAACATTTACAAAATCAAGCTCGCCTTCTTCATACATAGCAACTGCAGTCATAGGGTCTGCAACAGTTAATATATGAACTTCTTCAAGATTTATTGCATCCTTATTCCAATAATTCGGATTTTTCTCAAGTATTATTCTGTCTTCATGTTTCCATTCTTTAACTATGAATGGTCCGCTATATACATTTTTTTCTGCATCTGCAGCATAATCTTTACCATATTTTTCTACTACATCTTGTCTAACTGGACAAAGCTGAGACATAGAAAGCATACTTAAAAAATAACCTGTTGGATTATTTAGCTCAATAGTTAATGTTTTATCGTCTAAAGCTTTAACACCAAGTTCATCAACAGGCATATTTCCTGCATTTATTTCGCCAGCATTTTTTATTAACGTTGTAACTAAAAATGAATAATCACTTGCAGTTGCAGGGTCAACTAATCTTTTCATAGCATACTCGTAATCAGCTGCTTTAATTGCAACTCCATCAGACCATTTTGCATCTCTTAAATGGAATGTATATGTTTTACCATCTGTTGATAAATCATAACTTTCTGCCATTCCTGGCTGAATTTCTCCAACATGGTTTCTCATTAAACCTTCATAAATGTGAAAACCAACAGTTGAACTTGGAATTGAATTCATTAACTGTGGATCTAATGTTGGAGCATCTGCAGTCAATGAATATCTCAAAACTTTCTTTCCATCATTTGTAGTTTGTTCTGTTTGCTGATCATTTTTTTGTTCTGTATTAGCGTTAGCGTTTTCCCCAGGTGTGGAACAAGCAGCTAATGAAAAGCACATAACTACAACTAAAAACAGAGATATTAATTTTTTAAATTTAATCATTTTTTTCCTCCCATTTTGTTTGTTATTTTATAAAAAGACATTCCCAATATCTTTTTATAAAATAATATATCTCCATAATATAATGCAAAAAAGATGCCAAATTAACCTTTGGCATCTTTTCCCATCTTTTAAAATATTTATTATATAATACTGTAATAATTTCCGTCAATTATTGTATGATTATTCGGCACATGTATTAATTTATTGCAGCTTTAATATCTTCTTCTCATAGATGAAGATGGTATTCTCATTTCGTCCCTGTATTTTGCTACAGTTCTTCTGGAAATATTAATACCCTGTTCACTAAGTACATCAGCTATTTTTTGATCGCTAAGTGGTTTTTTCGTATTTTCGTTGTTAATAAGTTCCTGTATTTGAGTTTTTACACTTGTTGATGAAACATTTTCTCCAACATCGCCTTCATGACTTAAACTGTTTGAGAAGAAATGTTTTAACTCAAAAATTCCTCTTGGTGTTTGAACATATTTGCCATTTGTCGCTCTTGATACTGTTGATTCGTGAACTCCAATATCATCAGCAACAGCTTTTAAAACTAAAGGTTTTAAAGCTGTATTTCCTTCATCAAAAAACTTCTTTTGGAACTTTAAAATTGATTCAACAACTTTATATAGCGTCGATCTTCTTTGCTCAATACTTTTAATAAGCCACATGGATGAATTTAATTTATCAGTAATAAACTTATTAGCTTCTTTATCATCTAAATTACTCATCATATTTTTATAATAATTGCTTATAGATAACATAGGGAAGTTGCTGTCATTAACTAATATTATATATTCACCATTTATTTTTTCAATAGTAACATCCGGTACAATATATCTTATATTTTCTGAATCTACTATAAAACCTCTCGACGGCTTTGGTTCTAACATTTTTATAATATCACAAATACTTTGAACTCTATTTATTGTTATATGGAGCTCTTTAGCTATTTTTTGCATTTTATTTGTTGCAACATCTTCAAGATATTTTTCGACTATGATAAATGCATTTTTATCTTGGATACCTTTATCTTTTAATTGAATCATTAAACATTCGCTTAAATTTCTTGCACCTACTCCAACTGGATCGAATGTTTGAATTACTCTTAAAACTCTTTCAACTTCAAGGATATCTTCATTCATTAATAAGCTAACATCTTGAATTGTACATCCAAGATATCCTTTTCTATCTAAAGACTCAATTATAAATTCTCCGATACGTTTATCTTTTTTACTTTTTACAGATAATCCAAGTTGCACAAGGAGATGGTCTTTAAGACCCATTTTCTTAGAAGTATAGCTTTCAAATGTTTGCTTATCGTCAGAACTATTATTGCTTTCATATGATTTATAACTTATGTCATCATATTTTTCAATTACTTCTTTCCAGTCTATTTCATCTTTTGAATTATCCTTTTCAATCACACGTTCTTCAGGTTGTTCTGAAGAAATAGATGATTCATTTTTTTCATTGCTTTCAAGAAAAGGATTAACTTCAAGCTGTTTATTTATATAATCTAAGAGTTCAACATTATTAAACTGTAATATTTGAATAGCCTGTCTAAGTTCAGGCGTCATAATAAGCTTTTGAGTTTGCGAAAGATTTAATTCAAAGCCCATTTTCATAAAATACCACTCCTCACTAATACAATATTAAAACATTAAGTAACTGCCTCAACAATTACTTTACATATTTTCCACGAGTTGGTCTGATTCACCTATCTCGTTATAATTAAATTTTTCAATATCTTTTTTGATATATTTTATTACGCTATCTTCTTTATTAGTACCAATAATCATATCAGCATGTCCTAAAAGTTCTTGCTGTGCATTTCCTACAGCAATTGATTTATCTGCAACGTTAAACATGTCCACATCATTGTGATGATCTCCAAAAACAGTTAAATAGTGATCATTTATATTTAAATAGTCCATTAACTTTTTAATTGCAACACCTTTTTTAGCATCCACAGAATAAATGCTTGCCCAATACCAATCAGTATAATAAATATCTTTGCTATAGTAAATACTTAAAAAATTTCCACAAGTGTTTTTTATTTCATTTATTAAATCATCAAGATATTCTTTTTTGTTAATTAAAGTAAAACAAACGCTTTTTTCATTTATATAATTATTATTTAAATTTGCATCTGTTAATGAATTTGGGTTTACTTCTCGCCTATCTTTAAGATATAAATCCATTCCTTCACTTACATTACTTTTATAGTATAAATTAGTATCAGAACCATTAAAAGAAGAAATCATTGGAAATTGTCCATAAGATGTACAAAGTTTTAATAATTGTTCAGAAACATTTTTATCAATATTATTTACAATTAATTTTTCACCTGTTTTTATATCCGTTATAAACGAACCATTAAATTCTATTACAGGCAATTTCAAATTAACATCTTTGAACATTTCCTTAATAGAATAAACATTCCTTGCTGTAGCAACAGTAAAATTTATATTATGCTCTTCTATTAATCTATTAAGCTCTTTTTTTGAATAAAAACTTAAATTAGCTTTTTCGTTTAATAATGTACCATCAAGATCAGAAATATATATTTTGTTCATATTTGCCTCCATTTAATGATTATATCAAAAAAACTTAAAAAATGCTAAACAATTTTATAAATAATTATAAATTTATATCTTGATTTTTGAAATAAATTGATATATACTTAGCTAAATTTTAATATGTGTATGAAACTTTCGGAAGAATTCGACCGATTGCGGACACAACTCTGGAGAGACTCTTTATGAGCACCGAAGGGGAAAACTATTTTTTATAATAGTGAAGCTCTCAGGTAAAAGAACAGAGATATAATTTACATATCATATTGTATTATGTATTTATGTTTTTGTAGTATAAAGAGACTTGTCAAAAGTCTCTTTTTATATATACGCAAATTCCGGACAAGCATTAAAGAGGTACATAAATAATTTATAAAAACAAAACTATAATATAAATTAATTGGAGGATTTAAATAATGAAAGCAATAATAACTATCTTAGGAAAAGACAAAGTTGGTATAATAGCATCTGTTTCAACTTCATTAGCTAAGCAGAACGTAAATATTTTAGACATAACACAAACAGTTATGAAAGAGTATTTCACTATGACTATGCTTGTTGACTTAGAAAAATTAGAAACAGAATTTATAGTACTACAAGAAGAGCTTACAAACATAGGCAGAGAATTACAAATGGATATAAGAATTCAACGCGAAGACATTTTTGTAAAAATGTATGAAATTTAATTAAGGGGCTAATCATGATAAAAACTAAAAATATATTAGAAACTATAAAAATGGTCGATGAACTCAAATTCGACATACGAACAGTAACAATGGGAATTTCATTATTAGATTGCGCCGATTCAGACGGAGCAATAGCAAGAAAAAAAATATATGAAAAAATAACAAGACTAACAGAAAATTTCGTTAGAACTGCTGAAAAAACTGAAAAAGAATTCGGAATTCCTATAATAAATAAAAGAATTTCGGTTACACCTATTTCTATAATCGCAGGTTCATCTACAGACACTGATTATGTCAAATTTGCAGAAATTTTAGATAAAGCTGCTGATGTTGCAGGGGTTAATTTTATAGGAGGATTTTCTGCTTTAGTTCAAAAGGGGTTTACAAAAGGTGATGAAATATTAATACGTTCAATTCCTGAAGCTTTAGCATTTACTAATAAAGTATGTTCATCTGTAAATGTGGCTTCAACAAAAGCCGGAATAAATATGGATGCAATAAAACTTATAGGACAAATTATAAAAGATACTGCTTATTTAACAAAAGATAAAGACAGTCTTGGATGTGCAAAGTTAGTTATTTTCGCAAATGCTGTTGAAGATAATCCTTTCATGGCCGGAGCTTTTCACGGTGTTGGTGAAGCAGAAAAAGTTTTAAGCGTTGGTGTAAGTGGTCCAGGTGTTGTAAAGCACGCTTTGGAAAAAGTTAGAGGTGAAGATTTCACTTCTGTGTGCGAAACAATTAAACAAACAGCTTTTAAAATCACACGTGCTGGTGAAGTTGTCGCTAAAGAAATATGCAATAGATTAAATGTTCCATTTGGAATAATGGATTTATCATTAGCTCCTACTCCAGAAATAGGAGATAGTGTTGCTCGAATATTAGAAGAAATAGGACTTGAAAGCTGTGGAGCTCATGGTACAACTGCTGCCCTTGCTCTTTTAAACGATGCAGTTAAAAAAGGTGGAATAATGGCATCTTCAAATGTTGGCGGCTTAAGCGGTGCATTCATTCCTGTCAGCGAAGACGAAGGTATGATTGCTGCAGTTCAATTAGGTTCATTAAGTTTAGATAAATTAGAAGCTATGACTTGTGTATGTTCAGTAGGTTTAGATATGATTGCTATTCCTGGAGACACTCCTGCAAGCACAATTTCTGCTATAATAGCTGATGAATGTGCAATTGGAGTTATCAATCAAAAACCAACAGCAGTAAGATTAATACCAGTTTACGGAAAAACTGTAGG
>JARBUP010000204.1 GCA_029239575.1 Bacillota bacterium | reverse complement strand
AAATTCGGTAGAGAAATCTACCAAATTTTTTTTATAAATTAATACTTATTTTTTAATCGTTATATGTTACTAATATTTATAAAAGAGAAGAAGGGTGCATAATGGAAAAATTAAAGAAAATGATTAATGAAAGAGGAGAAGTTAAAGAAGGAAATGTTTTAAAAGTAGACTGCTTTCTTAATCATCAGCTTGATGTGGAATTTCTATATGAAATGGGCGAAGAATTATACAGATTATTTAAAGATGAGGGAATAACTAAAATATTAACAATTGAAGTTAGTGGCATAGCTATAGCAGCCATGGCAGCATTGTTTTTTAAAGTTCCAGTAGTTTTTGCAAAAAAATGCGAAAGTTTAAATTTAGATGATGATATTTATTCTGGTCAAGTAATTTCATATACTAAACAGAAAAAATATGATATAAAAATCAGTAAAAGATATTTAAATGAAGGCGACAAACTTTTAATAATTGATGATTTTTTAGCTGAAGGAAATGCTATGGAATGTCTAATTGATGTTGCTAAACAAAGCGGAGCGGAAGTTAAAGGAATTGGTATTGTTATTGAAAAAGGGTTCCAGCCAGGAGGAAAAAAAATAAGAGAAGCAGGATATAATTTAAAAAGTCTTGCAGTAGTTGAAGATATGAAAGATGGAAAAATTATTTTTAGAGATAATAATTAATATTATGAAAAATCAGCGGTCACTCCGCTGATTTTTTATTGTTTAAAATAAATTAATATATATTAACTGATGATTAATCAAATATTTATACAAACATTAATTTAAGGTAATAATGTATTTATTTTTAAATATATTATACATAAAGGGGGCGGTATTTTGTATATAAGGAAAAAAAGCATAATGATAGTATTAGGATGCTTTGTTTTGCTGTTTGCAGCTATTTTTGCATTCGATAAAATTTCAAATTTAGCAGTAACTACATCAGCTGAAGTTTCTAACTGGGGATTAAGTTTTAGAGAAAATGGTAAACCTCCAGTTGGTAATGAAACACAGGATTATTTAAAAAAGTATAATTCATATTATATTGATAAAACAGATGAAAAAGTAATTTATTTAACATTTGATGCAGGGTTTGAAAATGGAAACACTCCATCTATTTTAGATACTTTAAAAAAACATGATGTCAAAGCTGCTTTTTTCTTAGTAGGAAATTACATTGTAAAAGAACCGGGTCTTGTAAAACGTATGGTTGAAGAAGGTCACATAGTTGGTAATCATACATATAACCATCCTGATATGTCAAAAATAGCTGATGTTGATTCTTTTAAAAATGAATTATCTTCATTAGAAGAAGCTTATAAACAAGCTACTGGCCAAGATATGCCTAAATATTATAGACCACCACAAGGTAAATTTAATAAAGAAAATTTAAAACAAGCAAATGAACTTGGATATAAAACTATATTTTGGAGTTTAGCATATGTGGATTGGTATGTTGACAAACAACCTTCAAAAGAATATGCATTTTCTAAATTAATTCCAAGAATTCATCCAGGTGCAGTTGTACTATTACACAGCACATCTACTACTAATGCAGAAATTTTAGATGAGCTATTATGTAAATGGAAAGAAGAAGGTTATACATTTAAAACATTAAATGATTTAGTAAATTGAGATGAATGTTCGAATTGTCAGTTAATGATTGTAAATGCATGAATTGCAAAAAAAAGTGAACAGTAATTAACATTTTTTGTGTAATTACAATGAAAGTATTGACATTTAAAATTGATTGTGTTAATTTTATGTATATAATTTCTATGAAATATGCAAGAGGAATAGTAGTTGTAAATATTAATTTAAGCGAGATAGGAGTGGTGGGAGCCTATTATTAAATTATAATGAAGACACCTCATTAAATTGCAAAAAATTAAGAGGGACTATTATAGTCCAAATAGGGTGGCAACGCGGGTTAAACTCGTCCCTAATTTAGGGGACGGGTTTATTTATATTCATATTATTTAACTCAAGAAAAATTATTGGAGGATATTATGGAAACAATGGGAGATTTAAGAAGAACTAACATGTGCGGACAATTATCTATGTCAGATATAGGTAAAGAAGTTGTGCTCATGGGTTGGGTACAAAAAAGAAGAAGCCTTGGAGGATTAATATTTGCTGATTTAAGAGATGTTACTGGCTTGATTCAAGTTGTATTTGACACTGAAGTAAACAAAGAAGCTTTTGAAAAAGCTGAAAGCTTAAGAAGTGAATTTGTAATTGCTGTAAGAGGAAAAGTTTACGAAAGAAAATCTAAGAATCTTGAAATGGCAACTGGTGAAATTGAAATTTATATAGATGAATTGAAAATATTGGATACAGCTGAAACACCTCCTATTTATATAAAGGATAATGATGATGTATCTGAACAAATGCGTTTAAAATATAGATTCCTTGATTTAAGAAAACCTCAAATGCAAAATAATCTTTTAATAAGAAGTAAAGCTTCAAAAGTAATAAGAGAATTTTTATATGAAAATGATTTTAATGAAATAGAAACTCCTTTTTTAACTAAACCGTCTCCAGAAGGAGCAAGGGATTACCTTGTACCAAGCAGAGTTAACCCTGGAAAATTCTATGCATTGCCTCAGTCTCCTCAACTTTTCAAACAGCTTTTAATGGTTTCTGGAATGAACAGATATTTCCAAATAGTAAGATGTTTTAGAGATGAAGATTTAAGAGCTAACAGACAACCAGAATTTACACAAGTAGACTTAGAAATGTCATTTGTTGATGTTGAAGATGTTATAGAATTAAATGAAAGATTACTTCAAAGAATATTTAAAGAAATCATAAATGTTAATATAGAGCTTCCAATTAAACGTATGTCATACCAAGTTGCTATGGACAAGTATGGTTGTGATAAACCAGATTTGCGTTTTGGTTATGAATTAATTGATATATCTGAAATATTTGCAAATTCAGAATTTAATGCTTTTAAATCAACTTATGAGTCAAACGGAAAAATCAAATGTATTAAAATAGATGGAAGTGCCGATGAATTTTCTAAAAAAGGAATTCAAAAGCTTGAGAAATTTGTTAAAACATATGGTGCAAAAGGTTTAGCATGGTTTAAAATGGAAAACGGAATTTTTGATTCACCTATAGCTAAATTCTTAAGTGAGACAGAAATAAATGAATTAATTTCAAAACTTGAGTTAAAAGAAAAAGATATAGCTTTTGTAGTTGCAGATAAAGAATCAGTTGTTAATACAGCTTTAGGAGCATTAAGAATTGAAGTGGCAAAAGAGAAAAATTTAATTGATCCAAATAAATATGAACTTGTTTGGATAACTGATTTCCCATTATTTGAATATAGTGAAGAAGATGATAGATATGTTGCAAAACATCACCCATTTACATCACCTGTTGATGAAGATTTAGATAAAATTGAATCGGACCCAGGTAATTGCAGAGCAAAAGCTTATGATATAGTTATAAATGGTGATGAAATGGGCGGTGGAAGCATCCGTATAAACAACAGCAATTTGCAAAGCAGAATGTTCAAAGCTTTAGGTCTTTCAGTAGAAGAAGCAAATGACAAATTCGGATACTTGCTTGAAGCTTTTAAATACGGAGTACCTCCTCATGGTGGATTAGCATTTGGTTTGGACAGATTGATGATGGTATTAACTAAGTCGGATAATATAAGAGATGTAATAGCATTCCCTAAAACTCAAAGTGCATCATGCTTAATGACAGAAGCACCTGCCATAGCTACTGAAAAGCAACTTAAAGAATTAGGTATACAAGTAACAGAAAATAATATATAATAGTGTATATTTTTTAAAGTGCTTGATTTGGAAAGGAAGATTAAAATGGAACAAGTAGGAAAGATTGAAAGAATAAATGGCAACACAGCAACAATATTGGTAAAAAGAGTTACTGCATGTGGAGATTCATGTGCACATTGCTCTGCAGCATGCAAACAACCAGGGATACAGGTTGAAACTTTAGTTTCACCTGATATACATGTGGGCGATTATGTGGAAATTACAACAGAAAATGAAGTGATGTTCAAGCACATTTTAATGCTTTATGGAATGCCTTTATTAATAGTGCTTGCAACTATATTTGCTGTATATTTTATGTTGGGAAACACTCCTAACAAAGATATAATTTCTGCTTTTGCTGGACTATCATCCTTAATTGTGTCACATTTTATTTTAAAAAAATATGACAAAAAAGAAATGACAAATAGACCCATTAAATATAATGTAGAAAAAAAACTTAATTAAAATAATATGAAGGTAATATTTAATGAATATATTTGAAATGCAATATGAAAATATGAAAAGAAACAAGGGCCCCTTAGCTGAAAGGTTAAGGCCCTTAAATTTTGAATATTTTGTTGGTCAAGAGCATATTATTGGTGAGGGGAAAATTTTAAACAGAGCTATAAAAGCTGATAAATTATCTTCAGCAATATTTTATGGACCACCTGGAACTGGAAAAACAACTTTAGCTAAAATAGTTGCTGAAAAAACAAATAACAATTTTACAACTTTAAATGCAGTTACAAGCGGTATAAAGGATATAAAAGAAAAAATCCAATTTGCTGTTGATGAATTATCCATGTACAATAAAAGAACTATTTTATTTGTAGATGAAATTCATAGATTTAACAAAGCACAACAGGATGCACTTCTTCCTTATGTAGAAAATGGAACAATTATATTGATAGGTGCCACAACTGAAAATCCTTATTTTGAAGTTAATGCAGCTTTAATATCAAGATCTTTAATTTTTGAATTTAAAAAAGTAGAAGTTGATGATATTAAGAAAGTTTTAAAAAGAGCAGTAATAGATAAAGAAAAGGGTTATGGCAACAAAAAAGTTGAAATAACAGAAGAAGCATTAAATCACATAGTAGAAAATTCTAATGGTGATATAAGAAAAGCTCTTAGCGCACTTGAAATTGGAATTGAAACCACTGAAGAAAATGATGATGGCATAATCATAATTGATATTTTAATTGCTGAAGAATGTATTCAAAGAAAAAAAGTTGTTTATGATAAAAATGGCGATAGCCATTATGATACAATATCTGCTTTTATAAAAAGTATGAGAGGTTCTGATCCTGATGCAGCTGTATTTTGGCTAGCTAAAATGATAAAGGGAGGGGAAGACCCAAAATTTATCGCAAGACGAATAATAATTTGTGCTTCAGAAGATGTTGGTAATGCTGATCCAAGAGCTTTAGAAGTTGCAGTCAATGCATTTAAAGCTGCAGAAATAATTGGTTTTCCTGAAGCAAGAATAATTCTTGCTCAAGCATGTATATATATAGCATGTGCTCCAAAAAGCAATGCTTGTTATGTTGCAATTGACAAAGCTTTAAGTGCTGTTGAAAAAAATCCTCTTGATGTTCCTGCTCACTTAAAGGACAAACATTATAAAGGTGCAGAAAAACTAAACAGAGGAATT
>JARBUP010000203.1 GCA_029239575.1 Bacillota bacterium | reverse complement strand
GATTCAAATAAAAACATTATTTTAAAATCTATATGTTACAGCGCTGAAGAAGACTTTTTTTTAAAGCCATGGCACAGCGTTTTTGCAGCGCTTGGAGATTATATTAAATCAGAAAAAGTTTATATTTCTGCACAACAGGAAGAAATAATTAGTTATATATTTCCTTCATTTAATAAAAATATTAATTTTAAAAAATCAGATATTATAAATCAAAACGAAAATACAATGTTTGAAATGGCAGTGGATGCAATCATACAACTTCTACAGAAAATTACGGAGCGTAAAAAAATAATTTTTGTATTTGATGACATTCAATGGATGGATAAAATGAGTAAATTGCTTTTAACAAAAATATTGACTCATTTTTCAAATAAGAATGTTTTATTAATAGGTGCTTACAGAAATGATTTTGAAAGCAAAATGCTTTCTTTTACTATACCTTTAATAAAATCGGATTTGCTTAAGAAAATAATGTTAAATAGATTTTCTTTTGAAGAAACAAAAAATATTGTTTCAGAGTATTTGCCAAATGTTAAAATAAATGACTTTCTATTAAACAACATTTATAATGATACAGAAGGAAATGCCTTATTTTTAATAGAGCTTTTAAAAGTAGTAAAAGATAAGGGCTATACAAAAGAATTATCATCTAAAGCAACTAACATAATAAATAGTAGGATAATGGATTTAAGCAAAAATGAAAAAATACTTTTAAATAACATTTCATTATTTTTTGATAAAGTTAGCATTGATTGTTTGAAAATTTTAGTTCCTTTTGATGAACTTGAAATTTTTGATTTAATTGAATCTTTGCAAGAAAAAAATTTAATATGTGAATTAATAACTGACAAAGATATTTTTTACAGCTTTACACATCAAAAAATACGTGAATATATTTATGATAACCAATCAAATGGCAAAAAAATATTGCTTCATGAAAAAATAGGAAATTATTTTGAAGAGAAATTTAAATCATCGGGCAAAAAACATTTATACCCAAATTTAATATACCACTTTGAGAAATGTGGTAATAAATATAAATCCCTGAAATATAAAGTTGAAAACTTAACAGATTTATATACTATGTATCATGAAACTTACCCTGTATATACTTCCGATACAATAGTTTACAATGAATCTAAAGATATTTTTAATGTTGAAGCTAAGTTAAATGAAATAAATGAAGAGTTATGTTTATTGGATAAAACAGACACAGAATATTTAAAAATTAAAATGGAATTTAGTTACTTATTAGGCAGATATTATATATCCATGGGCGTATATGATAAAGGTCTTGAAAATATTGATTTTAGCTTAAGATTAGCAGATAAACTTGAAAATTATATTTATTTATTAAATAATTACAAGCAAATGGTTTTTTACTCCATACAAGTAAATGACATACCTATAATGTTTAAATATATTAATAAAAGCCTAAAACTTCTTTCTTTATATGACAATATAGAAGAAAGAGGAACTATGCTTAGGCTAAAAGGTCTTTATTATATTAAAATTAAAAAATATGAAGAAGCTGAAAAGTTATTAAATGAATCCATTAATATTTTTTCAACATTAAATAATATTTCAAATAAGTATATTTTAAGCATTTCAGCAAGTTATAATTATTTAGGTCAATTAAATATAAATTTAGGCCAATTTGATTTAGCAATTGATTATTATAAAAAAGCTATAAATTTATGCAATGAAAATGGAATAAGCAAGGGCTTAGAAATTTTTTATTCGAATATTGGACAGGTTTTATGTGAAATGAAAAATTTTGATGAAGCTAAAAAATATATGATTAATTCATTAGAACTATTTAAAAAATATGAAAGTACTTGGGGAAGGGATTTAGCTGAATGTTATATGACTATAATATTAATAAACAAAAAAAATATAGAAGAAGCTAAAATACACTTTTCTTTAGCTCAAGAATTTGCAACTAAATTAAATAATCCTAAAACGTTGAAATTAGTTGAAGATATTAAAAAGCTGCTTAAATAATGCAGCTTTTTATTTGCTTATATTAAATCCTTATGTTTTAATTCAAAATAATGTACTAATTTTTTACTTAAAAAATTAAACAAGAATATTATAGAAATATAGATAATTGATTTAATTGGATTTTTAAAAAACGAACTTACATTTTGTCCTATAAAGGATAAAGAAATCATCATAATTAATTTCGCAGGCAGTAATGTTAATAAAAACTTACTAGTATCCATATTAGCTAATGCAGCTGCACCGCTTATTAAAAAAGAAGGCGTAAAAGGAAAACAATATAAAAAAAACATTACAGAAGTATTTTTCTTTTTTATTTTTTCAAGAGTAGCAGCATATTTGCTTTTAATAATAACTTTTTCTATTTTTTTTCTACCCACTTTTCTTAAAAATAAAAACAAAAGATATGAGCCAACACAATTTCCGACCCAAGAATATAAATAACCCCAAAACAATCCAAATACGCTTACATTTATAATTACGAATAAAACTAAAGGAAGAAATGGTAAAAAAGTTTCTATAATAGGAACAATCATTCCTAATATTGGTCCACCTTCTTTTACATATTTAAAAATTAAATCAGCAAATTCTTGATACTCCATTTCACACCCCATCATTATTTATTTTTGAATATTATCATATGTGTTAGGTACAATATTATAAATTATAAAATTATTATTGTTATTGTAATTTATGTTAATTATTATATAATTGTTAAATAAATCAGTATTATGATTGTTTTACCAATAAGTCAATTCTCGACTTTTTGGGTAGTAATCATATTATATCAGAAAGGAATTATTATATGAAATATTTTATAGGAATAGAAATTCCAAAAATTTATAAAACAAAAATAGAAATGCTTCGTGCTGAATTTAAATTTTTTACAACAGAACCACACATAACACTTATACCTCCACCGGCTTTACCTGATGATGATTTTTTTATAAAAGAAATTATAGAAATATGCAAAGAAATACCGCCTATTAGAGTAAATTTAGATAACATAGGACAATTTGGAAAAAGAGTTTTGTATGTTTCAGTTGATTCCCCTGATTTAATAAGTTTAAATGATAAAATATATGAAAATTTAAACCTTGAAAAAGAAAAAAGGGGGTATACTCCTCATTTGACTATAGCTAAAGAACGAAGAGGAAAGCCAATTAGTTTTGATGAAATAAAAAGCAGAGCTGAAATTTTATTAATTCCAGCCCCTCATTATACAATAAATTCAATTGTTGTTTATCATCAGCCAAAAGAAAGATCCATTTATGTTCCATATATGAAAATACCTTTAAATCAAGAAGAGCGCTAAGCGCTCTTTATTAATTAAGTCTTTCTTCAATCAAAACAGCTAATTCTTTAGCATAGGCGTTTAATTCTTGTAAATCATTGCCTTCAATCATAACTCTTACTAATGGTTCAGTTCCAGATGGTCTTATTAAAACTCTTCCATTACCGTGGAAGTGATTTTCAATTTCGTCTATTTTATTTTTAATTATTTCATCTTCAAGGTAACCATTTTTCTTATCTTTGTCAACATGAGCATTAACTAATACTTGAGGCAATACTTTCATAGCTTGTGCTAATTTTGAAAGCTTTGATTTTTTTTCTTTAACAACACATAAAAGTTGAATAGCTGTTAAAAGTCCATCGCCTGTAGTATTGTGATCTAAGAAAATAATATGTCCTGACTGTTCTCCACCTAAAGAATGATTGCCTTTTATCATTTCTTCAAGAACATATCTATCCCCTACATTTGTTTTAATTAAATCTATATTTTTTTCTTTTAAACAAATATCAAGACCCATATTAGTCATTACAGTACCAACAATTGTATTGCTTTTTAAATTACCTTTTTCTTTCATATGAATTCCACAAACAGCTAAAACATGGTCGCCATCTACTAAATTTCCATTTTCATCACATGCAATTAATCTATCAGCATCACCATCAAATGACAATCCAACATCTGCTCCGGTTTCTAATACAAGTTTTTGAACTTGTTCTGGACTTGTTGAACCGCAATTAACATTAATATTAATTCCATTAGGATCATTGTGAATTACATATACTTTTGCACCAAGTTCGTTTAATAACTCCGGTGCTGCTTTAAATGCTGCTCCATTTCCGCAGTCAACAGCAACCTTTAAACCTTTAAGATCAATGCTAAGAGTATCCTTCAAGAAATCCATATATTTTCTTACAGGATTTTCGATTTTTATTTTTCTACCTACTTCACCGGATGTGGGAACAAACTCTATGTCCAAATCATTTAATATGTATTCTTCAATTGAATTCTCTATTTCATCAGTTAATTTAAATCCATTTTCATTAAAAAATTTAATTCCGTTATATTCAACTGGATTATGTGAAGCAGAAATCATAACTCCACCATCAGCATCCAATATTTTTATTAAGCATGCAACTGCAGGTGTAGGTAAAACTCCAAGATATAAAACATCTATACCAGCTGAATTCAAACCAGCTGACAAAGCACCTTCCAACATGTCGCCTGAAATTCTTGTATCCATTCCAACAACCATTTTAGGTCTTTTTTTACCCTGTGTTAAAAAATGTCCTCCAATACGCCCTAATTTATATGCTAAATCCGCCGATAAATCTTTATTGGCAATTCCCCTTACGCCGTCAGTTCCAAATAACTTACCCATACTTTCCTCCATAATATTTTACTCAAAAACTATTTTACCACAAAATTCATAAGAATAAAAGATATCATTATATTAAAATATAATGATATCAATATGTTTATTTATTAATTTGCTTACTTTTAAAATTATTTCCTATATCATTTATATCATACGGTGTTTCCTGATAAATAATATTAATCCAATTTTTAAATAAAAGATTAGCGTGTCCTCTCCATTTTACAAATGGAGGTTTTGATGGATCATCATCGGGATAATAATTTTTAGGAATATTTATTGATTTTCCTAAATTAACATCCCTATCATATTCTTTTTTTAATGTCAAAGGATCATATTCTGAATGTCCCATAACAAATATTTTGCCATAATCATCTGAAACAGCTATATGAACACCTGCATCTTTAGATTCTGCTAATATAATAAGATCATCAACTTTGTTTATATCTTCCGTAGAAATTTCAGTATGTCTTGAATGAGGTACATAGAAAATATCATCAAAACCATTTAAAAGCATACATGTATCATGTTTTTTCTCATGTTCAAAAACACCAAATGCTTTAGCTTGTAGTTCCTTTTTTTCAAGTCCATAAAAATAATGCATTGCTGCTTGTGCCCCCCAACATATATACATGGTTGAAGTAACATTTGTAACAGAAAAATCTAATATTTCTTTTAATTCTTCCCAGTAATCCACATCTTCAAATTTCATAAGTTCAACAGGAGCCCCTGTTATAATCATTGCATCATATTTTTTATTTTTAACTTCTTTAATATTCTTATA
>JARBUP010000202.1 GCA_029239575.1 Bacillota bacterium | reverse complement strand
GTTAATATTATTCCAATTGCATTTTTACCTGCAACTTCTGATACTGAATCAAATAAAACATCAACGGACGGACAATGACCGCTCACTTTTTCACCAGGTCTACAAGTTACATAATAACCGTTTTCGTCTTTTAACAATTTCATTTGATTGTCTCCTGGTGCTACTAAAGCTAATCCCTTATGTAATCTATCCATGTTTTTAGCTTCTCTAACTTCCAATTGACATACTCTGTTTAACCTATCAGCATACATTTTTGTAAATCCAGCTGGCATATGCTGTGTTATTAATATTGGTGGTGAATCTTTCGGAAGTTTTTTTAATATTTCAAGAGTTGCTTCAGTTCCCCCAGTTGAAGCACCAATAGCTATTATTTTTTGTTTTGAAGTAATTTTTAATTTAGTTGTTTCTATATTTTTGTTTATTGAATTTATTTTTAACTTTGCTACAGCCGCAATTTTTATTTTTGATTTTAAATCTCTGAAAAATATTTGCAAATCATCTTTAGAAGACATATCTGGTTTTTTAACAAAATCAACTGCACCTGTTTGAAGGGCATCAAATACTGTTATTTTCATGGAACTTACTAAAACAACTTTCATTGGTTTTTCATCCATAAGTTTTTTTAAAAATGTAAGGCCATTCATTTTTGGCATTTCAATATCTAATGTTAATATGTCAGGATTTAAAATCTCTATTTTTTCTAATGCATCCATTGGATCAACAGCTACACCAACAACTTCTATGTCCTGTTCTTCTTTTAATTCTTTAGATAATATATTTCTGAATAAAAAAGAATCATCTATTATAAGAACTTTTATTTTTCCCATTTAATCATTCCTTTTTGTATATTGCTGGGCAAATATATTTAAATTTAGTTTGTCCCCTTTGTACCGTTTCAGCATGTCCAATCATTAAATGTCCCTCAGGTTTTGTAGCTTCATAAAATCTATTAACAAGCCCTAATTTTGTCTCTGTGTTAAAGTAAATCATTACATTTCTGCAAAATATAACATTATATTTATTTTTTTCAGATATGTTCTCCATTAAATTAAATGTTTTAAATGTCACTTGTTTTTTTATATCTAAATTTATCCTATATTTATCTTTTTCTTTTATAAAATATCTTTTTTTATAACTTTCAGGTAAGAGTTTTAAACTTTCTTCCATATACAATGCTTCTTCAGCTTTTGCAAGTACGTCTTGAGATATATCAGTAGCTATTATTTGTATTTTCCAGTCTTGTTTTTTATATTTAAAATAGTCATCTGCTACCATAGCAATTGTATATGGCTCTTCTCCTGAAGAACAGCCTGCACTCCAAATATTTATTGTTTTTAATTTATTTGTTTTTTCTTCATAAGGAAGTATTACTTCCTGTAAATATTTAAAATGATTTTCTTCTCTATAAAAATATGTATAGTTCGTTGTTAATTTATTTATTAAAGTTGATACTTCTTCTTTAGTATTTTTTTTGATGTTTAGCATATATTCGCTAAAACTTTTCATGCCTTTTCTTTCAATCATATTTGAAAGGCGACCTTCTATGAGCTGTCTTTTTTTGGAAAGATCAATTCCAAAATTTTTATGCATGTATTGGACAAAATCCAAGAATTCGTTATCTGTTATTTTTATCATATTACATACTTTCAATCAGGTTTTTAACATCCAATATTAAATTAATGCTTCCATCCCCTAATATAGAGCAACCTGATATTCCTGATTCTTTTATTTTATATTTACTAAATATAGAAGGTAGTGGCTTAACAACTACTTGTTGTTCCCCTACAATTTTATCTACAAACAAACAAACTGCATTACTTCCAGATTCAACTAATATGAGTATGCCATCTTCAAGTTTGTTAATTTCAGTATGCAAATTATAAAATTGATGTAGTCTAACAACAGGGTAACAAATATCTCTTAAAATAATCATTTCACTACCATCAGTACTAATAACAACATCTTTTAATTCAGCTTTAAAAGACTGCTGAATGTTTTTTATAGGAATAATATATTCAGAATCCCCCACAACTACCTGCATACCGGACACTATTGCAAGAGTAAGTGGTATTTGAAATGTTATAGCAGTTCCCATATGTATTTTGCTCTCTAAAACTACGGAACCTCCAACTTTTTCAACGTTAGATTTAACTACATCCATTCCAACGCCTCTGCCTGAATATTCTGTCACTTGATCATTAGTTGAAAATCCAGGAAGCATTAACAACTGATAAATTTCTTTTGTTGTATATTCGATTTCAGGTTTTTTTAATAGTCCCTTTAATTTTGCTTTTGAAAGAATTTTTTCTGTATCAAAGCCCTTTCCGTCATCTTCAACTGTTATATGTATTTCACCATTTGAATTAGCAGCAGAAAGTATAATAGTTCCTTTTGAATTTTTTCCTTTATTTAATCTTTCTTCTGTAGTTTCTATTCCGTGGTCCATGGCATTTCTTACAAGATGCATTATTGGATCCGATATACCATCGATTATAGTTTTATCAACTTCAGTTTCTTCACCTAATAAAATTAATTCAACTTCCTTATTTAATTCCTTACCCATATCCCTTACAATTCTTTTCATTTTTTGAAATATTCCAGATACAGGAACCATTCTTAAAGACATTACTATATCTTGAAGTTCATCTGTTAGCTTTCTAAGCTGTCTTGAAGATTTAGTAAAACTTTCTAAGTTTAATTTTTTTATTTCACTGTTTGAAGTTACCATTGATTCAGCAATTACTATTTCACCAACAATATCTACTAAGTTATCAAGTTTTGAAAGATTTACAGTTATTAAATTTTGTTTATTATGTTTTGATGATGTCTCTTGATTACCTGTTTTATTTTTAGTAGGTTGTACTAATTTTTCATCTTGGTTATGAATATTTTTATTTAACACTTCATGCTTTTGTTCAGGTTCAGAAAAAATTAACTTTTCCTTATTTTCTGATGATTGATTGTTACACTCATCTATTTCTTTCATTGTATAATTTTTTACATTTAAAGCTTGTTTTACTACTCTTTCTCCATCTTCAAGAGAAGATAAGTCATAAAAGTAAACTGAAAAACCATTTTTTATGATTTCTGAAGATTTAGAGCTGTCATTTTCTACTTCATCCGGCTTATATGAAAATTCTATACCTAACTCCTGTAAAGAGTTGACGATAAAAAAAGCTCTTAAATTCTCCATTCCACAATCATCATCAAAATTAATATTAATTTCATATTTTAAAGTTGAATTTTTTGTTTCTGTATAATTTTCATTTGTAAGAGCAGCCTCTTCTGAAGCTTCAGTTATTTCTGAATTTTCTATTATTTCAGATTCATTGCATATTAGTTGTAAAAACTCCAATATTTCTTGTTCAAAAGGCTGTAATTCTTCTAAAAGTTGTTCACCATTCTCTATTTTTACTATTTCACCTTTAATAAAGTCAGTAAACTTAAATACTAAATTCACAAGTTCTTCATTATATTTTTTATTTATTCCATTTTCTCTTATATAATAAAATAAATCTTCAACTTTATGTGATATTTCCATTATGCTTCTAAAGTTCATCATGGCAGAAGAACCTTTTATTGTGTGCATAATTCTAAATATTTCATCAATACATTCTTTGTCAAATGCTTGTTCTTCTTCAGCTTTTAATAATATTTCATCTAATTGTTCTAATAAAGTATTTTCTTCAAAAAGATACATGTCAAGAATTGAATCAAAATTGTTATCCATTTAAATCTCCTATATCATTTTATCATAAATAAAAATTTACGTCATTCATCTTTCCTATATATCGACATATTTTTCAATTTATTAAGTAATTTATTAAGTAATTTATTGAATTTTTTTCTTACTCTTGCCGATAAATAAAATAACCCTTTTATTTTTACTATAAATAAAATATAATATAAATAGAAATACTTACGGAGATTATGATGATAGAAAACGATGTTCGCATTAACCACCAGAATCGATTAAATGACAATTTAAATAAACAAAAATCTAAAATAGAACAAGTTACTCCTTTTGATGTCGTTGACCCAACGAGAGTCACTAAAACTACAAAGGATAATCAAAGTAATCAAACAAGTCAAAACAATTTAAATTTTAACTTTGATTCAGTTTATGAAAAATTCGTACAAGCATTAAAAAATTCACCCGTTCTTTCTGAAAACGGAAAAAAAATACTTTTAAACAAACAATTTATTAACCACAATATAAAAAGCGATCCTGTTTTAAATACTTTATTTGAAAATTTCATTAAAAATATAACTATGAACCAGACAGAAATTTTTAATTTTCTCAAATTTCAACAAACAACTTATACAAACTATAGCGGTAACTTTTTTAATGAATTAAGAAACTTATTAAATAAAAACTCAAATAATGATGATTTTAAACTTGTTTTAAGAAACTTTTTAAAAAGCTATGATTGCTTTGTTTCTGTAGATAAAACATATAATTCAATAAATTCTGCTCTTAATAATATAAAACTTAATTTACCTCAAATTTTAAAAGAACCTTTTAATGAACTAATAAACAAAATGATTTCAGATAATTTAACTAACAGTCTTGATTTAAATTTAAGTTTATTAAAAAATGAAATTCTGCCATTTGTAGGACGCTATATTTCAAAAATGAATGATTTTGGGCCTGTAAGAGATTATGTATCTGTTTTAATGCACAATATAGTTCGTTTAGAATCAGGTTCTAAAGAAAGCTTTTCAAATGATTTGGATAATTTAATGGAGCATTTAAAGTATAATTTAAATGTTTCTGAAGAGAAACTTCAAAGTATTAAGTTATCTTTAATCAATAGTTATGAGTTTACAACAACAACCAAAAATGATTCAATAGACTCTTTTTTAAAATTAATTGAAACTGGAATTAAAGATTCAACTAACGTACTTAATAAAGGAACTATGGAAGACATAGAGCACAGCTTACTTTTTAATCAAAATGTTCAAATTCCATTAACACATATGTTTTTGCCTTTAAATTTTAATGGGATGTTTATGTTTTCGGAATTATGGATTAGCAAACATTATGAATCTTCAGATGATAAGAATGATAAGAAAAATAAATTAAAATTAACTGAAAGCTATAAAATTTTTATTACTTTCGAAATTCAAAACTTAGGTTATTTCGAAACAATTTTAAATTATAAAAACTCTAACATATCTCTTGATATATATGTTCCTAATTCTTTCAGTAACTCAATTGATAAAATAAAAAAAGAAATAACAACAATTTTAAATAAAAATAATTTATTAACAACAAATATAAATATTTATGAATCAATTAACAAAAGAAAATTTAATGAGGTATTTAGCAATTTATCAGAAAGGAAAAGTGGTGTAGATGTCGTCATATAACAATCAAAATAAAAAACATGCTGTAGCCCTTAAATATGATGTTGAAAAAAACAAAGCTCCTATGGTAATAGCAGGGGGTTCAGGATATGTGGC